>JABUTT010000087.1 GCA_021443515.1 Bacteroidales bacterium | reverse complement strand
TCTGCGAGGCGTAAATGGATTCTGCATAGAGGGTCTGCCCTGTGTTATCTCCCGCCGTGTAGGAGTCTCCCATAGGGTTCGTCACAATGACTCTTGAGTAGGCGGGTATTTGCTCGTCAAACTCAATGTCCCTTGCTGACAGCCCTACTTGTATATCGTCATACAATGATATCATACCCCCCGAAAGTTATTTCGTTTCCGTTCTCATCCGCAAGCACATCGATATCAGAGGGCAGAACACCGAATTGTAGGAGACGGAGCTTGCCCTCGTTGGATATCACGAAGTTCCCTGTGTTGAGGACGGCAATGTAAGAGAGCATCTCCCGCATTGAGTACTGGTCTTCCGGCTTGGGCAACAGGGTCACGGAGTCAAGCACAGAGAGGGTATCCTCGTCAACCTCAACTCCGATAGCCTGTGCTATCCTCTGCACGATTGCAAGCTCTGTAGCCCCGTCAGCCATCCAGTCTGCGTTGAAGTCAGCCCCCGTCTTAATCATCGCATCATATCCGTGGATAATGAGGCGTTTCGGCTCTCTCTGTGTCTCCTCTTTGGTGTCGATAAAGTATTTGCCCTTGGGTATCCACGATGAGACTTGAGAGGCGTTCTTGACTCTGCACCAAACTCCGATTCGTGTGCCGACAGACCACTTGGGGCTGATAGTAAGCATCTCTATGTCGACTTCCCCCGCAATGCAGTTTCCGATTCCGGGGGATTCTGCGAAGGTGCCTGTGTTCCGATTGACCTTAACAAGCTTATCTTCGTTGTAATAAACGCCGTTGACCGCAAGCATTGTCTCTACGGTGTGTAAACCCGCCACAATGCTGTCATAGGTGTTCTGTTCTTCTTGGGTGGGGAAGTAATACATATTATGCTCCCCCTTGATAATCGTCCAATGTGAGGCTCAAGCCATCCCACAGCTCATCGTTATTGCTTATCTTGACGAGCATTCCGAGGGAATACCCCGCAAGGTGCATCTTCTTATTGATGCTGAATGCCTGTGAGGTGAACACAACATCAATATACTGCGAGTTGACCATCGACCTTATTGTGGAGTACTCCGTGCCAGTTAACTTCGTGAAGACTACCGTCAGCCCTCTGCGGGTGGTGACAAGGCCGTAATGGTTTACCCCGTCCATCGTGTTCACGGTCTGCTCATCACGCTTCGTCTCAAGCTGGATTCCGTTCTGTGCCACAAGATTGGTGACATTAATATTGTTCAAGGTGAGTGTCATCAGCCATACGCCCTCCTTGTGCTGTTAATCTGTCCGTTGATTTCAAGGGCAAGCTCTCGCCCTGTGGTGCCAAGCTTCAGCCCACCGTCAGCTATTCTTTCCATAATGTCGAGAATCCGAGACTCAATCGCCGTCTGGGTGCTGTTCTGTGTGGCCTGGGCTATCATATCTCCGAGAGTATTCTGACCGATGAGGAGTTCCGGCTCTGGAGCATCTCCGACACCCACTATCTGTGGAGAGTTAAACACAGCTCCCTTTTCCGCTGCTTGTGCGTACCAAGTGACATTCACATAAGGCACGGACTTTGTTTTTGCATCGAACACACCGTTAAGAGAGAAGTGCGGGAGTGCAATGTGCGTGTTGAATCTCAATGGCGTGGTCGCAAAGGCTACCGCAAGCTTGCTCAAGGTGCTTACACCCGTATCAAGGATAGTCTGCATTGAGTCTCCGAAGGTGCTGACGATTGATGCACAATTACTCTGAAGCCCGTTAGAAACTTCTGTAAGCCCACTTGAGAATATGCTCTTAATCATATCCACCGCATCGCTTGCCTTGGTCTTGAGGGCATCCATACCGCTGCTGACGATATCTATGGAACTTACCATTATCTTGAGGTCTGTTGCCGCTGACCGAGCCGCTTCGGCTATGCTCGTCATACTGGCGTTGACAAGTGCGGTCGCACCCGCCATCACCGCTAACTCCGCATCAAGTAGGAGCATCTCTGCGAGGAGTGTCACTCCCGCAAGCTCAAACACGCCGAGAGAAACCGCACCCGCAAGGAATGCCGCATCGAGTGCCACAACAGCCGCCGTTGATGTTGCCGCCGTGATCGTGACCTGTGCAAGCCCCTCTGCAATGTTAAGGAGTGCCGTTGCTGCCGAATCGCCATATTCAGCTATGATGGGAAGTTGTGTTGTGAATAGAGCCGCCGAGGCCACTATCAGGGCAATACCGCCTGACACCATCAGAACAGCTGCACCCATTGCGAGGAGTCCTACTGCGGAAACTGTTGCCGCCGAGCCTATTGCCACTATTGCCGCTGTCACTCCTGTGGCTATTCCCGCAAGACCTACAAAAACGCCTATTGCGAGGGGTCCCGCTTCAGCAAGGCTTATTGCCGAATCAACGAGAACGCTCATCGCCTCTGCGATAGTGAACACAGCCACAGCAGCACTCGCAAGGAGCAGAGCCTGTCCCGCCATCGTTCCGAAGGATGCCGCCACTGAAGTTCCCGCCGCCGCTGCGGGTGTTGCCTTACTGGCAAGGCTTGAAAGACCGCCTGTGACCTTGGATATACCGCCTGTGATGCTTGGGATAAGTCCTATGACTTTGCCTATGCCACTTGTCAACTTACCGCCGAGAGACAGCACAGGCCCTATAACTGCGGCTACACCCGCCATCTTGACGATAGCATCTTGAACACCGGGGCTTAATGCGTTCCACTTGTCTGTGATGGACTGGAGTCCGTTGGTTATGTTCTGAATTATCGGAGATATTATCGGCAGAACTGTGTCTCCGAGCGCAATTGCAAGGTTGGTGACATCGTTTTTAAGTACCGCCATCTTCTGTGCAGAAGTGTCGGACATAATGGCGAATGCCGCTTCGGTCTGACCGCTCTGTGTTTCCATTGTCTGAAGTGCGGTCACGCTGTCCGAGATATGATTAGCAAGGACATTGGCGGCTTTAGAGGCTTCGGCACTTCCGAAGACATCTCCGAGGCTCATTCCCGCCTCTGTCGCAGAGTCCGAGAGCATCTTCATTGCTTCGGCGGTTGTGCCACCTGACTTGATGAAGTCAGGGAAGCTCTTCCCCGCCATCGTCTCAAACGCTGTGCTTGCCTTCGTGCCGCCCTTGGACAGCTCGTTTATCATCGAGTTAATGTAGGTGGTTGCTTCAGCTGTGGCTATGCCGTTCTTGGTGAGCGTAACATATTGACTTGCGAGGTCTTCTATGCCGATACCCGCCGCTGATGCGGTGGGGATGACTCTGCCCATTGAGCTTGCCAGCTCGTCAACGGTGGTCTTGCCGAGGTTCTGCGTTGTGATAAGGATATCGGAGACTTTTGTGACTTCTTCAGCTGACATTCCGTAGGCGTTCAGAGCCGTGGTGAGGACATCTGTTGCTGTGGAGAGGTCGGTGAAACCGCCCTTCGCAAGTTTTGCCGCTGTTGCCACGAAGTTGACGGCCTGTGCGGTGTCCTGACCCGCTGATATCGCCCCATAAGCCGCTTCTGCGATATCTGCCGAGGCTATGCCTGTCTCCGTGGACAAGTTCTTAATCTGCGTTGTGAGGTCTTCCACGGGAACTGCGGTAGTGTCTGCAATAGTGCGGAGTTTCGCCATTGCCGTGTCGAAGTTGGTTGCGGAAGTTATTGCAGCTGTGCCAACACCGACAATAGGAGCGGTGACATAAGTAGAGAGTGTCTTTCCGGCACTCTGCATCCCTTTCCCGGCCTTTGTGAGTGCTTCACTCAAGCTTTTTGCCGCCGCCGCGCCAGCTTTCTCTCCAGCTACTTCACAAGCCCCTGTGAGTTCCTTGGTTATCGTTGCCTGTGCGCCCTGAAGTGAGGGTATTATCGTTACGAACGCCTGTGCTACTTCAATCTTGTCCGGCACGATTTCGCCTCCTCTCGTTTAACCAGTTTCTGAATTCAGCCGCCGACATTTCTGCCTTGAAGCCGTACTTGTTGTCTTCTTTCTTCTTCGGTCGCGGATAGGTTTGGGGCTTGCTTGCCCTCTTCCCGGAGCCAATAGCACACAGATTGCTGTTAATGCTTGATAATACATCAAAGATGTCGGCAAGGATGCTGTTGGTCTTCGTTGTCATCGCCCATTCATAAGCATCGGGGTTAATTTCCCGCGCCAGTGAGCTGTCGGGTCCGAGATTCTGTATAAACGAGGTGAGTGCGCCGTAGGACAGCGTGTCACCCACCTCATTCAATTCGCGGCCTGTCTTGCAGAGAAGGTCGTATTCAAGGGCTGTGCGATGTTCCTCTGCGTAACGAGCAAGCCCTATTATTCCCCCAGAGTCATTCCGCTTGCCTTGTTACTCTCCTCGACCCAAGTGTTGCAAAGGTTATTATATTCATCGCGAGAGAGTTTATCGATAATCTCCTCTGGAATATATTTTTTGAAAAACTCTTTAGTCTTTGCCTCGGTTTCAAGTGATGCCGTTAACTCTGTGGGGAGTGAACAAGCAAGGGGAACTTGATATACCTCTTTATCTACATACACATCGAGATATTTAATTGGAATGCGGAACAGCGTTACTGATGCCATAATTCACCTCAAGAGGTCTTCTGACCGTCATCCTTAACGAACTGCCAGTCACCCTCAATGGTTATGTTCCAGATGATGGCACCGTTGGGTGCAAGACCGACTTCTGCGATGTCGGTTATCATTCCGCTGTCGGTCATAAGGAGCAGACCGTCTTCGGCATCCTCACCGATGAGGACAAACGCCTCCTTGGTGCTGTCGGGACCGTTCTTGGTGTCAACCTTCACGATCTGTCCGTGCTGTGCGGTTGCGGCGGTTGTTGTGACATTCGCGGCACCGAATACGGTCTTGAGAGACTCGGCGGTAGTGCTGATGACAGGAACGCTCACAGAACCCTTCTCGGTTGAGAATCTTCTGCGGAGAGTGCGTGACCAGTCACGGATTACTTCGGTGCTTCCGTAGGGAGTCCAAGAGGGACCGTCCTCGGAGACATAACCGACTTCCTTGAATTCATCTCCCAGCTCATCGAAGGGGCTGACGGGAAGTGCGGTCTTTTCGGGGGCGTGGAAAAACATTCCGGCTACCTTACCAAGCCCGAGATTTACATCGTTGCTCATTTGTGATTTACCTCCACTTTTTCAGGATGAACATAAACCCGCATCCGGGCTTGTTCCATATTAATGTCCGGCCTCATTGGGTCTTTGCCCCAAGCGCCGATTGTATTGATTTGCGTATAATGCCCGTAGAGGGCTTTGAGAACGCCTATGGCGTTCCGTAGGTACTCGGATGCCTCTCCCGCTGTCTCTGCCCTTGAATCAATCGTGAAGTCAACAGAATCAACCATATTGCGTTCACTACCACCGACAAGAGTTATTAACAGGCAAGGAAGGGTGTATTGTTCCGGGAGCGGTCTGCAATAGACCGTAAAATACGGAGCGAGATCTCTCTGTATCTCATATTCCGTATCAGGTGGTCTTATTATTGTCATCCTGTCACCGCCCTCGATAGAACTTTGTTTTCGGACTCTGCCTGTGCGCTTGCGAGGTCTGTTGAATTGACGAAGCCCACCCAACGCCCATCGCCGAACGAGCCTTTAACAATCTCGCCCTTGAACCCTTCTCCCGCTCGTTCTTGAATTGCCTGTGTGTTCGACCACACAAGACCCTTCGTTCCGTCAGAGAGGAGGATCTGCTTAAACCCTTCGGAATTGAACTTAATCCGTGTCATCCTGTCCACCTCTTGAGGTTAAGCTGAAGATTGCTTCTGTTACCCGTTGGCGAGTGCCACAGGCTTGGTTCACCGTTAAGGATATAAAGCTTGCCCCTTGCCCTTACTCGGTCAATTGTGTTGACTTCCGTTCCTGTAGGGCAATAGACCGTTAATCCCTGTTCTTCTCCAAGAACTCGCCCGTCCATTGAGTCTGTTGAGGATGACGGCTGAACGCTGCAATGAGTTATCTTGACTTCTGTGGTGTTAGTCCAATCTGGGATGACCGTACCCCTGACTTCCTTGCGGCTTGGCTTAATGATTGTTATTTCATCGTTTGCGAAGCTTGCGACCATCAGAACACCCCCGCTAATCTGTAAGGCTCTAGTGACCGCATATTGACTTCGGAGAGGGCACCTGTGCCGCCGCCGCTAGTCCAGTTAGAATTATAAGTCACGCTGACTCCTCCGGCAGCTTCAGAGGTCACGCCATAGCTCTGTGCTAGTCCGTGTGTTATGCGATCCGCTACTATCTCTTGAATTAAGGCTGTGAACGGTTCTTCAAGACCCGCTATGTAATCTATCTTCACAAGGTCTTTGCGAGACACAGGGAACGCATCAAATATCCGAAGGGTGCTTTCATCTATGTCGATATTGGTCATCTCGGTGTTGTTAATGCTGACGGACTTGACATCAATAACCCCACGGCAAGGAAGCTGAACGAGAATGTCTCTGTCAACAATCGATATCCTCTTGTCAAGCATTCTCGTTTTGAACACGCACGGCAGAGCGGGGGCTAGGTGCCAACCGCAGTATGAACGCACCATCGCACTAGCCGAAGCTATGCTTGGTTCAATTCTCGAATCGCCTTGATAGCGTTTGCCAGTCATTAGATCATACAATTCTGGCGTAATAATATCAGGCAGAACCGCCATATCAATTGAGTATCCCCACGGAGTGTTCACTTGGACTTCACCGTCCTAGCCTTGTTCCTCGGCGTTGCCTGTTTCTCTTCAACAGGTTCTTTTTTAAGCTCCACAGCACCCACGGGAACATCGTTCTCGCTGAACTGGTACTGTTTACCGTTGTAGATATACTGCTTCATATTTTTCCTCCGTAGGTGGGGAGGGTTGCCCCTCCCCTTAATTCTTATGCCTTGGTTATGAGCTTGAAGCCAGCGGGACGGCGAACCGCAAGTGCGAGACGCTCCTCGGCACGGATTGTCATCAGGTTCTTCTCAAAGTCATCCTTGTCGGTGTTGGTGGCCTCGACCTTATAGCCGCCCTTGCTCACAACGGAGCCACAGGTCTTGAACGCGCCCACGATAATCTGGGAGGCGGTCACAGCGGTAGTGGTGACAACGGGAACACCCCAAAGGGTCTTACCCTGTCCGTCAGCGAAGTAGCCGCCGCCGTAATACTGGCCGTTGTTGTCCTTGCCAAGGCGAATAATCTGCCAAGTGGCGGGGTGCATCACGATGGCATCGGCGGCATAGCCGGATGCGGAGTCAACATCGGTGCAAGCACCGAAGATGATGTCGGCAAGCTCTGCGGCCTTGATGGAGGCTGTCCAAGAGGTGGTGTCGGTCTGAATGCCGGAGGTGTTGACGAGCTTCTCAACAAGATAATTCTGCTCGGCGAGGAAGAGCTGGTAGAGAAGTCTGCCGTTAATAGCAGAGGCAAGGAAGGGAGCATCTGCGATATACTCGTCAGACTCCTTGATAAACTCGGCAATCTTGTCGAGGGTGACGGTATGCTTGGTGGGATCTGCGAAGTGAATCTGGGGCTTCAAAGTGCCTTCAGGAGTCACAGCGGGAGAGCCTTCCATTGCCCGTTCGACATAATACTCAAGAGCAGAGCCGGAGATAACCTCGGCACCGAACAGGTCACGGATGACAAGGCGGGTGCGGGGTGCCTCGACAACGTTGGTGTCGATGGTGGTGAGGGCGTTAACAACAGAGGCGGGGGTGAGCTGGGTGTCACCGCTTGCTTTGAACTCGGGCGCGGCCACATCGAAGCGGGAGCCGCCCTTAATCATACCGCTCTTCTTGAGAGCCTGTGCGAAGTGTTCACCCAGAGACTTTGCGGAGATGTCCTCGGCGGCGGGTGCGCCCATACCCTTCATCTTGGCCATTGCGGCATCAGCCTTCGCCTGTCTGTCCTCAAGACCCTCAAGCTCCTTAACGAGAGCATCGGACTTCTCAATCGCTTCGGCATCACCCGCAATAATTGCGGACTTCAGTTCTACCAGTTCTGCCTGTTTAGCGGCTATCATTTCTGCGATATTCATTTTCTTATTTCCTTTCAATTTTTTCTATATATTTCAGAACTTCTTCAGCTTTCGACTTGCGTTCCATCGAGTCCTCGGCCGCCGCCTTGCCGTCAGGTTCGTCCTCATCGTCTGCCTCATCGTCCTCGTTAAACTCATCAACGAATCCGTTGATAAGGTTAACTGCTTCTTTGAGCTTATCGGTCTTGCATCTCCGTCTCCGTGCTTTGACATCTACAACACCCGCATCATCGTTGGCGGGAACGCAAACCGCGCTTATCTCATAGAGGTCGAGCTTGCGGAGTTCGTAGGCTCTCTGCCCATCCTCAAGCTTAACCTCTGCGGCCTCAAGAATATCATAGGCGAAACTAAACTTGCGGAGTCTGCCGTCCTTATAGAGCTGTCTGACTCGCTGTGCTTCCTTGGTGTCATCGAAGGTAGCTATGAAGTGCAGCCCCTTCTCGTCCTCGTCTGCGGTCGCAGTTCCGATGTAGGACTCAATGTCTCCCATCTGGTGCGACCAGAGGAAGGGGATGCCTACGCCGCCGTTATATCTGTTCTTGAGTGTCTCGGTGAAGGCTCCGGGAGCAACAATGTCACCGTAAGAGTCGGGTTTACGAATCCAAGTCGAGGCATAGCCCTCAATTGTTCCGTTACCCTCATCCGAGTAAGAGACTTCAATCTGTTTATATTTCGGCATTTTTCTCACCTCAATCGTTAATTATTATGTCCGTGGTGCAATTACATCCACAGGATTCTTCGGGGCCTATGCTGTCATCACCGGGCCAATCAACTCCATTGGAGAACCTGCTGTCAATAGGCACTGTCTGACCGTCCATTGCTGCGTGGCTCTGACGGGGATTTGCTCCTGTCACCCATTGCTTCTGAATGTTCTTGGTGTTGCCTTGCTTTTTGGCTTGTCTTCCGGCTTCAAGCATTGCCCACCCTGTGGCGAAGTTTGCGAGAGAGCCGCCTATTGTGGCTGCATTTGCGCTGATGCGCTTGTCGAAGACATCTGATGGCTGTTCAAGTGCTTCTGCGTTGCCTTCGGGATTCTGTTCCTCAATAGCAATATTCTCAAGTGCGGTTTCAAGTTTTCTCTTTGTGGACTCGTTAATGGCCTTGGCTCTGCCCTTGGAGAATTCTGCGAGATATGCACCTGTCATCTCAACGATATATTCTGAACCGATGACTTTAGCCGTCTCTTGTCCCGACTTGTCTGCCGTTGCCATTATGACAGGGAGAAGGTCTTCAGCAAGTTCCTTGTTCCATCGCTCTGCGTTCCACCAGTTCTCTTGGTTGAGTTTAGGCACCACGGAGCGTTTCTGCCGCTCAAAGAATTTCTTCAACACCTCGGAAAACGCCTCAATGTCCTTGTCATCGGTCTTCGCCTTGATTCTGACCTCGGTCATTGTTTTTGCGGCTTTGGTAACGAGGTCTTTGCGGCTTTTCGGTTCTTCGATCTCGCCTATCTCGGTGCTTTCCTGTCCGTATGTCACGTTCAAGGGTCTTATTATTTGCGCGCCAGCTCCGTCAGGCAGAGGTGGCATATTGTCCATCGCTCTTGCCTCGTCAATCGTCAACCAAGGCCCCCCGACTGCGCTCTGGATGATGGCCGCTCGCTCCTCAAATGACCCACGAAGCTTTTCTTTGAAGTCGAATTCGCAGAAGTAGACATCAGGATCTACGCCTATCATCGGGAACAGGAATGCATTTACCCTCTGTTGGAACATCTGCAGCGTGGGACCAAGACACTCGGCATAGAGCGCACGGGCGTTATCCTTTGCGCTTGCATAAGTCTGCGTTCCTGTGTGCCATATAAGAGCGGGGTTAACTCGGTACGCCGCCGCGACATCCTCGCGGGAGAGTTGGACACCCTCTGCCCATTGCTGTTCCTTGAATGACGGGTTGAAGGTCTTAATCTCCATTCCGTCCTCAAGCAGAGGTATTGAACCCGCCTTGCTGCCGCCAGCTCCCCAAGCTTCTCTGAAGGCTGTTATCCAACTCTTGCGGGTCTGCTCATCCCAAGGCTTTACATCCTTCGGACGAATAATTTGGGCGTTGAGTCTGCCGGAGCTGTGCCACAGCTCCTGTCTGTATCTCCCCGCTTCAATCTGCTCTTGAAGAACTCCTCGGAGTGCGGTGAGAGGGGAGAGATAGCCTGACGGATTACCAGGGGAATAAGCCTTAAAGGCAACTATCTCTGACGAGGGAATGTCGAACGCTGATGTACCATTATTGGCGCAGATGCGAATCTTGGAAAGATGGTAAATGCTATCCCATTCTGTGGATATTATCCAGTTGGATGGGATGATATACATCTCTTTGCCAGACTTCGTCTCAAGCGAGTCAATGACCCAAATGTAGACACATCCGAAAACATCATACTCCACCGTCATCGCCTTCCAGAACTCAAAAGCGGTCTGTACGATGTTCGGTTTCCATATCAGTTGAGCCGCAACGCTGTCTCGGTCGCGGACTCTTGCTCCGTCTTCAGAACGCTTGTAGACCTTGAGCGGGAGCTGACCGATGGACTCGGCGCGGAAGTTAATGACCGCCTGAAGGTTACTCTGTGTCTGGTAGAGTTCCTTCGCGGTGTAATTCAGCACCTGTGTCGGTGCATCGGGACCGACTCTGACATAGTATATCGGGGGTTTTCGCAAAAGTTCAAAAAGCCCCAATTTTATCACCCCTTACACAAATATGAGCGGCACTCCGCTTGCGTAGGCCGATTCATAGACTTTAAATTCTTTAGAGCGGGGGCGTGTAGCCGCCGCAAATGCCATTGAACACGCGACCAGCGGTGCAATATCATCAGGTGACTTTACCCTGTCGGGCAATTCTACGCCCCCACCCATATTCCGCATCTGACAAGTGTGTGCCGGAGCATCAAGGACAGGCTGCGGAAGATGATACACAGCCACGCCACCTCTTGGTGTTTCTCCCGGCAGAGCGGGAGCAGATGCCGCCACAGCATCCCAAAACCGACCCCATCCGTTGGTCAACTCCGCACCCTCAATCGCACATCTCTCAATGCCGTCAATGGTGCAGATCTGTTCAGCAAGTCCGGCAACAGGTGCGCCACGGCTCTGGAACGCAAGGTTCATCTTGCCCCTCGGTGCCCTTGCTCTGAACCAGTCTTCTGCCCAGTCCGTTCCGACTCGTCTCGCCACAACCTCAATATGGAAGTTTCCGTCCTCTCGGAGTCCACAGGCGGCAATTGAACACCACCGCCTGTCTTGCGACAGGTCAATGCCGAAATATATCTCCGATTCACCCGCAATATGCGAAGTCTCATCTATCCCCGCATCCCAAGCACCTTCAGGGAAGGGCTGACGGAGAATCGTGGCTACTTGCTGGCACATACACTCGCTTCTGAACTTGGCTTCGGGGAAGGTTCTCCTGTTCGCACTCAACGCCCGTTCCGTGAGAAGTCCGTAACTAAGTGCGGGGTTCGCCATTGCGAGGGCTTTAAGGTCATCGGTTTTCGCCCCGTCCGGGGCTGACCACTCAAACAAACCTAATGTGTCTCCGTCAACATCACCGCCGAAGTCATCGGACTTCGCACCGTCTATTGAGGACATCGCCTGTGAACGGATCTGACGAAGGACTATACTGTCAGGGTCACCCGCATTTGAAAAGCAGATAACCATTCCGTTCGGCTTTGCGTTGGTCGAGGCGACAGCGGCAGACCAAGTTTCCCAATCTCGATGCTCACGCAACTCGTCAAGCATAACGAGGTCATTACTGTCTCCTCGTCCGGCTCGTCTTGTGGGTGCGCCCACCTTATACTGTCTGTTCCCCTTGAGGATTAACCGCTTGTTGCCGTTAGTCCGTGCGATCCTCTCTATCTCGGAGAATAGGTCGGGGATTTCCTCTTGGTCACGAATGACGGCCTCCCACACCTCTTCAGCCTTGTCGAGTGACAAGGAAGTGCCGAAGATGCTCTCAACGCCAAGCACATTGAGGAAGAATGAGGCAATGACTTCCGACAGGACGGTTTTGCCATTTTGTCGGCTGACCATCAAGAGGACGGTGCGATATCTGAATCGCCAATCCCCTGTGAAGCTGCCCTCAATCTCAAAGGCGTGTTTTAGTGCCCACTCTTGCCACGGATAGAGCTGCTTGCCGAGGACATCGTTAGCATATTCAATCATTGCGAAGCCAAGTGAGGTTGCTCTGTTAAGTTTTCTTTTGGGAGGCGTAAAAAGCCTCGGTGCTGTCGAACCTGTCATTTGGCAATTTTGAATTTCGTTTTCAT
>JABUTT010000097.1 GCA_021443515.1 Bacteroidales bacterium | reverse complement strand
TTTGTTGAGATAGGGGGATTCGAACCTCCACAGACAGAACCAAAATCTGTAGTGCTACCATTACACCATATCTCAGTGCCCTATAAACAACAAATCCGGAATTAAATCCGGACGTATTGTTTCTGAGAGATCTTAGAATCTGTCTTCTGAAGATACAGTCAATTTCTTGCGTCCATGACGACGGCGGGCTGCAAGAACCCTGCGGCCGTTAGCAGAGGACATTCTCTCGCGGAACCCGTGCTTATTCACGCGTTTGCGTACTGATGGTTGGAATGTGCGTTTCATATATCTTTATTTTTTATTGTCTAATACACAAAGGACTGCAAAGATACTGCTTTTTTGGTAAATTGCAAAAAGAAGTTTGTTTTTAGGGAAATTTATTGTTAGTTTTGCATAAGGAGTTAAATTCAGGTTCTATGAAGAAGTTTATCATTTCCATTCTCGCTTTGATTCTTGTCTTTCCTCAGAACTCTTTCGCATGGGGAAGGCGGGGGCACGATGCCGTTGCGGCAATAGCGGAAGCCAATCTAAACCCTAAAACAAAGAAAATACTCGAGAATGCTCTTGGAGGATATTCGATTATCCGCTACTCTGCGTGGATGGATGATTCCCGTATGCTTCCCGCTTACGCATACACTACAAAAGCACATATATTCTACGTCGATGACGACAATGACTATACTCCTCTTCTCGGAAGCAACTTTGCGGAGGGTGAATACAAGGCTGATGCAGTGTGCGAACTTCTCAACCGCATAGAAATGGCGAAGAACTATAAGGAACTCGACGACTCCACCCTTGCTGTGACCATTAAGATGATAGTGCATCTCGTGGGGGATATCCATTGTCCTTCACACATTTATTATAAGGATCAGGTTCATGCCCCTTATTCTCTCAAATGCTCTTATTTTAATCCGAAAGTAAATACAAAATATCATACGATATGGGACGATTATCTCTTCGATAACGTTCATAAGTGGGGCTATATGGAGTTTGTTCATCAGTTGGACCGTCTCAGCAAAAAAGAGGTGGCTGAACTTGTGAAGGGTACTCCTGTGGACTGGGCGAAGGAAAATGCCGCAAACTGTAGGTTTATCTATGATGTGGTTGACCTCAACAATGCTGCGGTAAACAAGGAACTTGCGTTCCACACTCTCGTCCCTCTTGCAGATTCGCAGGTACAAAAGGCAGGTTACCGTCTTGCAGCCGTACTTAATTCACTTTTCAAATAATTTGAAGCTGTTTAGACAGCATATATATCAACCCTTTAAAACGAATTCATTATGGAGATTAAGATTCAATCTGTGAAATTCGATGCAGACAAGCGTCTGGTTGATTTTGTCAACAAGAAAGTTGAAAGAATCGCTAAATTCAGCGAAGAAATCACAAGCGTGGATGTAGTTCTTGAATTGCTTCCCGACAGGGAGAACAAATGCGCAAAACTCAAGGTACACATTCCGGGCAATTCCCTTGTGGTGGAAAGGCACGCAAAGACATTTGAAGATGCCATTACTGCCGCAGCGGACACAATGAAAGAGAATATAGTCCGTGCTAAGGAAAAGAAGAATTAACGGACTTCCAGCAGGACCTTACCTTCAAAGTAATTGTCCTGAAGATAATGAGAAACCGGTATGACGGAAAAGTCTGCCGGTTTTTTTCTGTATTTTGCACAGCAGAGGGAGATTTCCTCGTTCACATCGCCTCCCTTGAGATAGAGTATGCTTTTGGAGTATTTGCCTTTTACCCAACCCATAAAACTCTCGAGGTCCGTGACGGCACGTGATACAATGTAGGAATAGCGTTCGGGAAGACTTTCCGCACGGGCATTAACTACGGTCACATTTTTAAGACCGAGAGCCTTGCTGATTTCGGAAGCCACGAGTGTCTTTTTGCCTACGCTGTCGCATAGCGTGAAGTGGGTGCCGGGAAACATAATCGCAAGAGGAATGCCCGGGAAACCTCCTCCTGTGCCGAGGTCCAGCACGCTTTCCCCATCGAGGTTTATCCCCCTTTCGCGAATGTAGGCCGCAATGCAGAGGGAGTGAATCACGTGGTGGGAGTAGAGGTTCTCGATGTCCTTTCGTGAAATTACATTGATTTTCGAGTTCCAGTCGGCATAGAGGGGCTCCAGCGCCTTGAAAGCCTCAGGAACACTCTCTCCGAATAGTCTCTTGTAGTCTTGTTCAAATGTTTCGTAGGCTGTCATAATTCTTCACTCTCCATCATTTTTTGAATCTGCTGCTTTGCACGGCGGACTTTTGTCTTTATGGTGTTCAGCGGTATGCCCAGTTCCTTGGACATCTCAGCATAGCCGTAATTGTCGATGAGATTCATTTTGGCAATCTGCCTGTAGTCATCCTTCAAAAGTTCTATGCATGCGAGAATTTTTTCCTCATCCTCCTGGTCTATCACTGCCTTTTCGGGATTCTGGGCGTCGCTCGGAATGTCACTGAAGCCTGTCTCGAATGGATCCAGGGTTGTTGTAGGCATCTTCTTGCCGTTTTTCTCTATATGGTCGAAGGCTGTGTTTCGTGCAATGCGGTATATCCAGGTTGAGAACTTATAGGTGCTGTCGTAGGAGGCCAACTGGCTGAACGCCTTCTGAAAACTTTCGGAAATCACATCTTCAATCTCGCATTCCTCGTGGATGTACTTCCCCACGTGACGCTTCACTCCGGCATTGTAACGCGAATAAAGGGTATGAAAAGCCTTCTGGTCACCTTCCAATGCCAGTTTAACGATATATAAGTCAGATAAATCAGTGTGCCTCAAGCCAGGATTTGCCATAACCGCATTCAACTTTTAGAGGAACCTTGAGTTCCGTTACATTTTCCATTATTTCCACCACCAGTTTCTCGAGGTTCTCCCTCTCTCCGGGGGCAACGTCAAAGACAAGTTCATCGTGAATCTGAAGTACCATACGGCTCTTCAGGTTTCGAGTCTTTATAGCCTCCTGAATGTTAATCATTGCGATTTTGATGATGTCTGCACTCGTGCCCTGAATAGGGGCGTTCACGGCATTGCGCTCGCTGAAAGCACGCCTCTGGGCATTCGAGGAGTTGATTTCCCTCAGATAACGCTTGCGTCCGTAAAGAGTCTCGACATAACCCTTTTCCCTTGCGAGAGAAATCTGTGAGTCTATATATTGTCTTACCGTTGGGAAGGAATTGAAATAGTCTTCTATGATTTTTTTTGCTTCCGCCCTGCTGATTTTTAGTCTCGTGGCGAGTCCGAAGGCGGAAATACCGTAGAGTATGCCGAAATTGGCAGTCTTTGCTATGCGTCTCTGATCGGATGTTACCTCAGCCTCGTTGATTCCGAAAATTTTTGCCGCAGTTGCCTTGTGGATGTCTACGTCGTGGGTAAAGGCGTTGATAAGATGTTCATCCTCGCAGCAATGCGCAAGGATTCTCAGTTCAATCTGGGAGTAATCGGCAGAAAGAATGCAGCCTTCAGGATCGCTTGCCACAAAGGCGCTGCGAATCTGACTTCCCCTCGGAGTGCGGATAGGAATGTTCTGAAGGTTTGGCTTGGAAGAACTCAGGCGGCCGGTAGCAGTGGTGCTTTGATTGAACGATGTGTGGACTTTTCCGTCAACAAGATAGGAAGGGATTGGCTCTATATAGGTAGAGAGCAGTTTCTTGCAGGAGCGGAATTCAAGAATCTCATCTATGATTGGATGGGTTTCGCGCAGGGCGGTAAGAGTCTCCTCGTCGGTAGAATAGGAGTAGCGCTTGGTCTTTGTGGGCTTGATATTCGGATCCAGAGCGAGTTTTTCAAAGATGAGTTCACCAATCTGTTTTGGAGATCCCACATTAAGGTTTTCATCTCCCGCATACCTCTTGACCTCCGCCTCGTGGAAGGCGACCTCGCTTTTGAGAGACTGGATATAGTCCTGCAGATGATCCATATCTACCTTTACACCAGTCTTTTCCATTTCTGCGAGGACTCGTATCAGGGGCTCTTCTATGTTCTTGTAGAGTTTTTCAACCTTTTTATATTCCGGCTCCATTGCCCCGAATATGTCCATAAGCAGGCTTGCCGTATGAAGAGAGTCTGCATCCACATTCTTTTCCTCCGCATCCATATCGAAGAGCAGGCTCTCGGGGGCTTCTTCTTCCTCCCCTGTCGTGGCCTCTTCTCCGAGGTATTTGACGCAGAGATCCTGGAAGATGTTACTCGCCTCGCTGTCTATAAGATAGTGGATGATGCTTATGTCTTCGAGCGGACCTTTAATCTCAACGTCCTTCACCACTTGTTTAAGGTCATAGCCAACCCAGTGGATGAGTTCATCATTAAGCAGCGGTTTTATGGCTTGACTGTCGGTTTTTGTAACCTGATAATTGTCATTTGCCAAGAAAATATTGTCACGGACAACATTTATCGCAATGTTTTTTTGCCATTTGAAGTCCTTCAGAGCAACTTCATCATAGGTCTTTCTTTCCTTGCTGCCGCCTCCGAGATATTTCTTCAGGGAGTTGAACTGGTATTTGTCGAAAAGGCTCTCGGCCTTGCTCTTGAACGCTCCGATTTCCATTTCGTCAAAAGAAATGTCAGTTGGTACGTCGGTGCGTATTGTCACGAGGGTCTTGCTCAGTTCTATATGATCCTTTGCTGCGAGGAACTTGTCCTTCAAAGCCCCTTTGATCTCATCGATATGCTCATATATGTTCTCTACTGAGCCGAACTCTTTGAGAAGTTTTGCCGCACCCACAGGGCCCACTCCCGCAACGCCTTCCACATTATCGGAAGAGTCTCCGCAGATAGTAAGGTAGTCTATCATCTGGGAAGGGGAGTCCAAGCCGTATTTCTCGCAGATTTCCGCAGGACCGAGGACTTCCGAAGATGAACCACCCTTTCCCGGACGGAGTTGGAATATGCCCGGTCGAACTATTTGCGCATAGTCCTTGTCGGGTGTCACCATATAGACTGTATATCCTTCCTCTGCGGCCTTTATTGCGGTAGAACTGATTACGTCGTCAGCCTCAAAGCCGGGTTTCATTATCACGGGTATATTCAGTGCATCGGCAATCTCACAAAGCGGGTCCAAAGCCTGTCTCACCAGTTCGGGAGTCTCTTTCCTCGTGCCTTTGTAGTCGGGGAAGAGTTCGTGGCGGAAAGTTTTGCAAGGCGGGTCGAAACCTATGGCGATGTGAGTCGGATGGCAGGCCTCCATAAGTTCAAAAATGTATTTTGTGAAGCCATAGAGTATAGATGTATTCTCTCCGGCTGCATTGTACATAGGAGTCCGCTCAAACGCATAGAACATCTTGAAGATGAGTGCGTGTCCATCTATGAGGTATAGGGTTTTCATCCGAGAATTATGAATACGCAAGGTCTTTTGCCTATTTCAGGTACATTCTTTCGCCAGGCGGCAATGGTTTTTGTAACTATGGTTTCGTCCGGGGCAGTGATGTTGATGCCGAGAGTGAGCAGTGTTTCCGGACTCAGAACTGCGAGGGCGTCTGCCATCAGGGCGTCATTCCTGTAAGGGGTTTCAATCAAAATCTGGGAGCAGCCTCTCTTTTTCTCCAAATCTTTGAGTGCCGCCCTTCTTTCTGCGGGTTTTGCGGGGAGGTAGCCGTTGAATGTGAACTGCTGTCCGTTGAGGCCCGAAGCCATCAGCGTCATCATAAGTGAAGACGGGCCTATCAAAGGCACTACCTTGATGCCTTTCTTGTGGCAGAGAGCAACCAGCCTTGCTCCGGGGTCTGCAACTGCAGGGAGTCCTGCCTCACTCATAAGTCCCACATTTTCTCCGCTTTCAAAGAGATTCATAAGGGCTTCAACATCCCTGTCGGTAGAATGTTCGTCAAGCACGAAGAACTGAAGCGAGTCTATCTGTCCCTTGAGCCCGGCTTTTGAAAGAAATCTTCGTGCCGTGCGCACATTTTCCACAACGAATAATTTCAGTGTGGGTATGATTGCGGCGGCCTGCTCAGGGAGTATGTCCCTTGATGATGCCTCTTCGCAAAGCGGTGTAGGTATGAGATAGAGAACACCCATGCTATTTGAAGAACTTGTCAACTTCCTTGATGACTTCAGGCAGAGCGAATACCGCAACCCTGTCGTAAGCCTTGATTTCTGTGTCTCCGATGGCTATGAAGGCATCACTTCCTCTTATGACTCCGCCGATTATCGCTTTTTCAGGGAAGCCTATGTCCTTAATTTTGCCTTTGGTGATTTTGCTGTCCGGAGCGACGATGAATTCGATGACTTCCGCATCTGTGCCCGACATATATTTCACAAGGCGTACCTTGTTGTTGAGCGTGAATTTGAAGATACGGCCTGCGGTTATGAGTTTCTTGTTGATTGCGGCATCCACGCCCATCCCCTCGGCAATCCTTATGTACTCGATGTTCTCAATCTGAGCGATAGTACGGCTCATACCGAGTTTCTTCGCTGCCACGCAGGAGAGGATGTTGGTTTCAGTGTCCGGAGTCACAGCTACGAAGGCGTCAAAGTCCTTTATGCCCTCCTCAATGAGGAAATCCGTGCTTCTGCCGTCTCCATACACAACGGTGACATTACGTGGAAGGCTTTCGCTGAGAGCCTCACATTTTGCCCTGTTGCTGTCGATGATTTTAACTTCCTCAAGATCCTTGCACATGGCGGTTGCCACCATTTCTCCGATGGGGCTACCTCCGAGTATCATAAGTTTCTTTACCTCAACGCTTCTCTTGCCGACATAGTCCATCAGCACATTTATTCCCTCGCGTTTTGAGATTATGAACACGAGGTCATTGCAACGGAACCTTGTGTCTACTCTCGGAATGAGGGTTTCATTGTCACGGGCTATGGCAACCACGCGGAACTGGATATCCTCCGTGCTTATTTCAGCCACAACTTCGCCGAGCTGTCTGTCCACGAGATTTGACTCTTCTTCAAGACGGAAGACTGCCATCTGGAGTTTTCCTCTTGCAAAATCGAGGGAGTCTGTGGATGTTGTTCTGCGGAGCATATCCGTGATTTCTGTCGCGGCAATTTTCTCCGGATAGAAAAGAAGGTCTATGCCGAGTTCCGTGAATATGTTTTTGTATTCGAATGAGAGATATTCCTGATTGTTGATGCGGGCAGTCGTCCTTTGGGCACCGAGTTTCTTCGCGAGTACGGCGCTTACGATGTTCACGTCCTGGCTGTCGGAAGGGTTTACGGCAATGAACAGGTCGCATTTGGCAACGCCTGCTTCCTTCAATGTGTCAATGCTGCTTGGATTTCCCAAACAGGTGATTACATCGCAACTCTGTGCAACTTTTCTCAGTTGCTCGGCATCCTGGTCAATGATGGTAATTTCGTTGTTTTCGCCGGCGAGCATCTTTGCAAGATGACATCCGACTTCTCCTGCTCCGTCAATTACGATTTTCATAACAATATCATTTTATTCTCCATTCCACGAGCGAGAGGCTTGCCTTCGGTGATGACATCGATTTTCATGCTCTTGAGGTCTTTATATGCCTTCAAAAGAGCCTTGGCATAGCCTTTCTGCCCTGTGATAATGTAGTATATTACACTGTTGTAGTCAAATACTTTCCTAACGAAAAGTTTCCACCTTGCCTTTTTTTCTCCGACAGTGGCGGGAAGACATTTTCGCAGCATCGCAATGTTGTTGCGGTAGTTCAGGTACATCTTGAAGGACGAGCCTGTTTCGAGGGTTCCGCCTCCGATGTGATAGACCTTGCTGTCGGGGATGTAGTGGAGTTCATAACCTGCAAGTTGGGCTCTCCAACACCAATCAACCTCCTCCTGATGAGCGAAGAAACTATCGTCAAGCCCTCCGAGAGCATCCCAAACGGATTTTCTTACCGTAAGGGCGGCTCCACTTGCCCAGAATATGGTTGCAGGCTCATCATACTGGCCGTGGTCCTTTTCGAGTTTGTCTATTATTCGTCCACGGCAGAACGGGAAGCCATATCTGTCCAAAAGTCCGCCCGCCGCTCCGGCATATTCAAAGGTGTCCCTGTGGTCGAATTGCAGGATTTTTGGCTGACAGCCGGCACAATCCGGATGCTCATCCATATAGCGTATAATAGGGGCAAGCCAGTCAGGGTCTACCTCTATATCGCTGTTGAGTAGAGTCACATATTCGGCATCGATTTCCTTCAGTGCCCTGTTGTAACCTCCCGTGAAACCATAATTTTGGTCAAAGAGGATGAGTCTCACATTCGGGAATTCCTGCCTCACATAATCGACTGAGCCGTCTGTGGAACCGTTGTCTGCCACCACCAGCTGCGCATCAAGCCCCTCAAGGGATGAATAGACATTCCCAAGGAACCTGCGGAGGAACTTTTCTCCGTTCCAGTTAAGTATGGCAACAACAATTTTCATTATTCTAAAGCCTTTGGCTATTTGTTTTTCTTGCAGCAGCCTCTTTTCTTTGGCTTCTCTTCTTCGCAGCAGCCTTCGCCCTTGTCGCAGCACTCGCCTTCGGCCTCTTTGCCACAGCAGCCTTCGCTTTCGCCGCTTTTTTTGCAATTTCTTTTGCCACCTTTGCAGCCGCCTTTCTTTCCACAGCAGCCGCCTCTCTGAAGGCCTCCTGCGAGTTCTTCGTCAGTTGCCTCGCGTACAGAGACGATTTCGCCCTTGAAATTCAAGGTTTTGCCTGCCATAGGGTGGTTGAGGTCGATTTTTACGGCATCTTCAAGTATTTCTGTGATTCTGCCCTGGAAAACCTGTCCCTGCGCACTCTGAAGAGGAATTATGCTACCGACGAAAAGAATCTCTTCCATCAGGTTTCCGCTTTCATCCTTGAATGCGTCCTTAGGGAAGTCGATTACCATCTGTGGGTTTGAAACACCATAGCCTTCTTCAGGCGAGAGAGTGAATTCGAAACAGTCATTCACTTCTTTTCCGAGAATGTTTTCCTCAAATTTCGGAAGAAGCATACCTGCTCCGAAAATGAACTGGAGGGGATTCTCATCTGTGCATTTGTCTGCAATCTGACCATCTACGGTGAGTTCGTAGATAAGGGCCACTACTTTGTTTTTCTCGATTTTCATATTCTAAAATTTTTATAATTCAGCGTTGTCAATTCCCGCTCCAAAGAGAGCAAAGTCCCCGAGCAGGGGGTCTGAAGGCCATATCTCCTTCATTACATCGGTTATCTCGACCGCAGTCTGTATGTCCTTTGCCTTTCTCGATGTGAGTCCGAGCGAAGAAGCCACATCATAGACGTGTACATCCAAGGGCATTACGAGGTAGGCTGGGTCAGTATCAGTCCAAAGTCCCAAATCCACCTTGCCGTCTTGTCTAACCATCCAGCGGCGGAGCATGTTGATTTTCTTGTTTGCGGCCTTTTTGTCTTCTTTCTGGCCGTATATCTCAACCCTCATCTGCGGTGCGCTCAGCCTTTCGAGAGAGTCATAACCTTCGTAAAAATTTTTCAGTCTTGCGCATATTCCGGCGAGTTCGTCCCAGGATATTGTCCTGTGCGCGCTTTCCTTTCCCCTGCGGTATTCCCCTCTCATCACATAGTCGTATGGAGAGCCGTTCATCAGGGCGAAAAGGCGGTTGCAGTCGTTCACTATCGATGCTCTTCTGCCCCAGGCGAGGTGTGCCGATAAAACCGCGGAAACCTCCGCATCCTTCTTTGAGGAAGCAAAGGCTTTCGGGAAAATTATCGGATCCTGGGTAAAATACCTTGGATCATTGTAAGTCTCGGCCCACTTTATGAGTTTCGACCTGAGAGCATCTGACAGCATTTATAATGTTATTTTGCGATTGCAACGCTTCTTGTCTCTCGGATGACGGTAACCTTGACCTGTCCCGGATATACCATTTCTTCCTGAATCTGACGGGCGATTTCTGTTGAGATTGTGGCTGCATCGGCATCTGTAACCTGGTCTGCACCCACAATCACGCGGAGTTCACGGCCTGCCTGAATAGCGTAAGCCTTGGTGACACCGTTCTTTGATGATGCGATGTTCTCCATATCCTTGAGACGCTTGATGTAGGACTCAATGACCTCACGGCGTGCTCCAGGACGTGCTCCCGAAATGGCGTCGGCAACGAGAACGAGAGGAGAGATAAGGCTTGTCATCTCAACTTCCTCGTGGTGAGCTCCGATGGCATTGCAGATTTCAGGACGCTCCTTGAATTTCTCCGCGATTTTCATACCGAGGAGTGCGTGTGGAAGCTCTGGATCCTCTTCGCTTACCTTACCGATATCGTGGAGCAGACCCGCCCTCTTTGCAATCTTAGGACTGAGTCCGAGTTCAGAAGCGAGGATCGCAGAAATGTTTGCAACCTCACGAGAGTGCTGGAGAAGGTTCTGGCCGTAAGATGAACGATACTTCATACGTCCCACGAGGCGTACAAGTTCGATGTTGAGGCCTGAAATGCCAAGGTCAATGCAGGTTCTCTTACCTGTTTCAAGGATTTCTTCTTCAAGTTGCTTAGAAACCTTGGTTACGACTTCTTCGATTCTTGCAGGGTGGATACGTCCGTCAAGCACGAGCTGGTGGAGTGCAAGGCGGGCAACCTCACGGCGTACAGGGTCGAATGCGCTGATGAGGATTGCGTCAGGAGTGTCATCCACAACGAGTTCGACTCCGGTTGCAGCCTCAAGCGCCCTGATGTTTCGTCCTTCACGACCAATGATACGGCCCTTGATTTCATCTGATTCGATGTTAAATACCGTAACCGCATTCTCGATGGCAGTTTCGCAGGCTGTGCGCTGGATTGTGTTGATGACGATTCTCTTGGCTTCACGTGAGGCGTTCATACGTGCCTCATCCATTGTGTCGTTGATATAAGCCTGAGCCTCAACCCTTGCATCAGCCTTCATACTCTCTACGAGTTGGGTTTTGGCCTCTTCTGCAGTCATTCCTGCAATATTTTCAATCTGTTTGATAACCTGAGCCTTGAGAATGTCGTATTCTGCTTCTTTCTTTCCAACTTCCTCGAGTTGTCTCTTGAGGTTTTCCCTTACGGCTTCGGCCTCCCTGTTTTTCTTTGCAGCCTCGTCACGAAGCTGGTTGGCTGTGTTTTCTTTCTGGCGTATGCGGTTTTCCGCTTCCCTCATCTGGGCGTTGCGCTCGTTTACGTGAGCCTCGTGTTCGCTCTTGAGCTGGAGGAAATGTTCCTTCGCCTGAAGCATTTTTTCTTTTTTGATGGTCTCCGCATCGGCTTCCGCCTTCTTGAGGATTGCATCCCTCTTGGATTCTGTTTTCTTTTTGTTGATTGTGTTACTTTCAACTATGGCTATTACGGCACCTAAAATGGCCGAGACTATTCCAATAATAATACTTGTTGTCATGTTTTGTTGTATATGTTGTTATAAAATGTCCTTAATAAAGCCGTCAGGGTTATGGAAATCTCGAAAATTCAAGATTTGGGCTCCGCGTCGGTCAAATATCCTCCGTTTCCGGGACAAAGGTCCTTTAAGGAAATCACCCTTTCGGGCTACATAGGTCCATCATTGCGACTTCGAGAAAACCCGTTTCCGTAGTTACTGTTGATTCCCCCAAACAAATGCTGACGGCTGTGTCAAAAAAGAAAGTTAATGATTGTTGATGTATCGCTGGAGCTCGCGGTGCAGGGCCTCGTCCTCATCGTTGCTGCGTTCAATTTCTCTTTCGAGAGCATATTTGTCAACGCACAAGTTCAACGCAACGAGAGAAAGAAGGTCGGATACAGACTTTTTGGGAAATGATGTGGTAAGTTCTTTCAAGACTTCATCTATTTCCTTGCAGGCTTTGCGAATATCTTCCTCCTTATCGCGGTCTTCTGTGAGTTCAAAGACCTGGCCTGCGATTTTGATGGTCATATTCTGTTTCATGGCCTGCTATCTTTTCAGCAAATCGATGCATTCCTGCACCTGTTTGCATAATGAGTCAATCCTTTCCTTTGCCGGAGACAGCGACGCGCCCTCAATATTTCCTTTCAGCGTGTCAATCTGCTTCCTGTATATCTCAATCCTCTTCTCCAACTCCTCATTCCTTTTCCTGAGGTCTGCGGCTTCCTTTCGTGCCTTTTCCAATGCCTCGACAATGGCGATGAAGTCGGTTTTAAGGGTTTCAGTCATAATTTACTTTATACTAATGGCAAAGATAGAAAAAAATGTCTATAATTTATTCAGAAGCTGTTTAAATTTGATTCGAATTTTTATTTATGGAATATTTTGCTCATTGCATTCGCACAAATTACTCAAGCTCGATAATGCAAATAAATTTGACATTATGCTCGCTAAATCGT
>JABUTT010000152.1 GCA_021443515.1 Bacteroidales bacterium | reverse complement strand
AGGCCTGCCATTGCAAAGGCTACAATAGCGGGAAGAGCACTTTGAGGGAGGGCAATTGCCCTTGCGTTGTCTAACCAAAATTTTATCTTGTTCATAGTTCTATTTTTTCAGGAGCACAAAGTTAGTAAGAATAATTAGAATACCATTTTGCCTTGCCAGGTATTACGCAGTTCTAGTTGTTTGTCGAGGAGATGGAGAATCTGGAAATTGCGTACCAGACCCCATTGCGGCTTTTCCACGAAGCGGGGAGGCACTTCTCCTGCCACGCGTTCAATGCTCAGAGAAGGTCTCAGGAGTTCCAGTATATCGATGAAGAATTCCAAGTATCCGTCTAAGTCCCAGGAGATAAAGTCTTCAGGCATAGCCTTCTTTTCGGTCTCCATTGCAGTTCCCTTGATGATTTGGAGCTGGTGGAACTTGACCGACTTGATTTTCAGTTCGTTTATCATGCTGCATTGCTCGAGAAGCATTTTTTCTGTTTCTCCGGGCAAGCCGAGAATGAAGTGGGCGCCTGTGTGAAGCCCCCTCGAGGCAGTCATCTCGACCGCTTTCACCGCACATTCGAAGTTATGCCCGCGATTTATCCTCCGCAGGGTCTTGTCGTAGCAGGACTCGATGCCGTATTCAACCTGGATTATTTTTCCGCTGTCCTGAAGGGCGGCGAGGTAGTCAAGTTTTGCCTCGTCTATGCAGTCGGGACGCGTCCCAATCACAAGGCCTGCGATGTCGGGATGGCTGAGAGCCTCACTATAGAGTTTTTTCAACCTTTCAAGGGGAGCGTATGTATTTGAAAATGACTGGAAATAGGCAAGATAGCGTGAAGCGTTGCGATAGCGTACCTTATGGAACTCTATGCCTTCGTCAATCTGCCTGTGGATGGACTTTCCAGCAGTGCTGTAGCATGGGTGGAAGGCGGCATTGTCGCAATAGGTGCAGCCTCCTGTGGATATCGTGCCGTCGCGATTCGGACAGGAAAAGCCTGCGTCTATAACAAGTTTTTGCAACCTTTCGCCGTAGAGCCGCCTGTAAAGGCCTACGGCAGTGTTGTAACGCTTGCCTTCTTCAAAATGTAATGATGCCTGCTCAAAAGTCATGTTATTCCGGTAATGCCGTCCAGTTTATAGGGACGCTTAAAAAAGAGTTTGCCTGCGAAAAAGGTCTGCTTCCAAAGAATCTTCCGCCTGCAAGAGGACTCGGGTGCGCCGCCCTGAGGATGTGGTGTTTGGTCTCGTCTATGAGGGCAGCCTTGCTCTGCGCGAAATTGCCCCAAAGCAGGAACACAACCCCGCTCTTATGCTCTGAAATTGCGCTTATAACCTTGTCTGTGAACTTCTGCCAGCCGATTTTCGAATGCGAAAGGGGAGCGCCGGCTTCAACAGTCATAGTTGTGTTGAGCATCAGTACGCCCTGCTTTGGCCAGCTAAGAAGCACCTCGGGAGAAGGTATGTGGTCGAGACCGAGGTCTGTTTGCATTTCCTTTAATATATTCACGAGGGAAGCCGGCGCCTTGCAGCCCTTTTCTATGGCAAAGCATAGTCCGCAGGCATTCCCGGGCGTAGGATAGGGGTCCTGACCGATGAGCACCACCTTAAGGTTCTCAAGGCGCGTTTCGTTAAAACTCCTGAACACATTCTTAGGGGCAGGGAGAATTGTGGCTCCCTCCTTGTAGCGTGTGTTCAGGTAGTTTCTTATATCTTGGAAGTAAGGTTTCTCCTCCTCACCGTCCATAATTGCTTTCCAGTCCTCAGGTAGAGTTAAGGCCATAATTATTTGTTTTCAGGATTGTCGAGGCCCACGCGGAGAATGTCCGTGGCAGGTACTGCAATAGAATTGTCTTTGACTGCTGTGGCTGCGAAAATCACTACATTTTCGTCATTCGGAAGTTCTATCGTGCTCGCTCCCTCAGGTACATCGACCGCGATGAAGAACATATAGGTAAACTCGTATGCCACGTCCTTGTCGGCCTTCTTATTCACAAAATTATGCTTGTGGGTGCCTACAAAAGCAGTTTCGGCATCTTTGAGGTAACCTGTGGTATGTCCTGTGTGTCCCCATTGTCCTATGAAGCCCGAATAGTAAGGAATGAGCTTGGTCTGAGAGGCTGAGCCGACCTTGAATGTCGCTTCCACATCTTTTTCTCTTGCAGCGGCGAGGAAATATACTTTGTTGAATCTGCCTTCAGGAAGGACGATTTCCTGTCCTTTGCAAACCACTGCATTCTCAAATGTAGGCTCTGCGAGATTGAAACCAATGCCACGATATTCAAGGCTTCGAGGCAGGAGTTCCGCTGCGTATGAGTTGCCCTTAGAGTCGAAATTCGTTTCGTCACGGAAGGCGTTGAAAGTGGCGCTGCGGAAGTTGTATTCAAGCGCTACCTGCTTGCTTACAATGGCAGGGGAGGCAACAATGTCAAAATTGACTTCGAAAGTCTTGATCCCAAATGCAGGTATGTCAAATGAGAGAGTCTTGCCTTCAAACGAGGCATCTCCAATGCGGGTTTCGTTTCCATTAAGCTCGGCTGCGGAGGTTATTGCCTTTGCAAAGGATATGGATGCCTTGCTTGCCTTACCGGAGGTTTCATAGAACCTTACGACATAGCCCGAGCCGTCTTCGGCCTTTTTGAAAGCCTTGAGGACGACATTCGCATTGTCAACAGATGCGAGAGTGAATGACTTGCCGAGAGTTCCCGGATGGTTGGTGGAAACAGTGTAGGCCTTTACAGGCTGGTTGAGCGATTCGGCTGCCTGAACTGTGCCTGCCTTAACGAAATCGCCCTCATGGCTGATAATCGAGTAGGTGAAACTGTGGTGGCCGAGATCCTGCCTTGCCTGATAGAGATAGCGGTCGGTCACGCTCGGAGTGTGGAGCAGAGTGAGGCGGAGACGGTTTTGCGAAGGGAAGTCCCAGCCGTATTTGCTGTCGTTGAGAATAGAAACGCCGCATGTTCCGTCTTCCGATGTCAAATCGGCCCATTTCTGCGCATACACCTCATATTGGGTAGGCGTGTTTGTGCCACGAAGGACAGAGCCTATGCCAAGGTCATATCTTGCTTTCGAAGCGGAGAATGAAAGCGGGAAGTCAGCCTTGAGAAGGGCGTCCTGAGTTGCCCACTCAACCTCGTTGCGAATATCGATTCTTCCTGAGTTAACTCCTTCATAGATAGAGATATACTGCTCGAAGACTGACCTTCCGTATTTCTTACTTACACGAACAGTCTTGCGCACAGGACCATCCTCCACAAGTTCGATTTTTACGTCATAGCAAACTTTCGTAGGCTCCTGGTCTATGACGTTTTTGCGTATTTCCCAAGCAGGCCATTTTTCTGAAAGGTTGTTCTTGAATATGCGCAGGCCTATGCTTTTTCCCTTTGCCACGAGTTCTTTGCCGCTGCGCTTGTCAACTATGCTGCATATATCACCACATCCATCAAACGTAACGGCATAGGTGCTGTTTTCAAATTTATCGCAAGCCTTTGCTCCGATCACGCGCACTCTCGAATTGACTTTTCGCAGGGTATAGACCGAATAAGTGAGGCCGGGCTCGTTCACAGCCACGAGAATTTTGTTTTTGGAAATTGCCTGACTTGGAACGACCTTGTTTTTAGCATTATAGACCTTATATTCTCCATCTGTCGGTACCGTTATTTCGACAGTTGTGCTCACCGGAGTTGCGAGAGGGTTATAAATGATTACAGGGATGCCACGTACAACTGTGTTGAGTTGCGAGGATATTGCTCCGATAGAGGATTCAAGGACTGATCCGAACTGTTGGAGGCATATTAGTTCATCGTTCCAGGAGAATTCGTATGCGCGAGGAATGCTCGTTCCTGTAAGGTCATCGTGGAACTGGTGCCAGATGAAGCGTTTCCACGCTGTCCCGAGAAATTCGGTAGGATAGTTTTGCAGACCGAGAATGTCTGCCGTAACTGCACTGCGTTCCGCTGCATCCGCGAGATTTTCGTTCAGACGGTTGTAGCGCTTCATCGCTGCCTGCGAGGTGTAACAACCTGTTCCGTGAACATCCATAAGCAGTTCTCCGTCCCACACAGGGAGTTCGCCATGCTCTGAATATGGGAGGTAATCCCTGAATATACGGTCGCTCTCCGCACTTAAAATCTGCACGGGACCATTGCTGTGAACGCCTGTCTGGACAGCGGAAACCGATGTAAGGTTACCCGAGCCACCTCTGTCGCCTGTTCCGTAATAGCGGTAGGTGAGGCCGAGTGGATTTGCCGCAATGCGGTCCTGAAGTTCCTGATTATAGCTCAAATCCTTGTCGGAAAACTTTTTGGTATAATTGAGGGCATTGCAGATTATCATTATCCTGTTGCCGTCGATTCCCTGCCAAAGACCGATTTCAAATGGCACCTTGCTCTCGCCATAGAATGGTTTTTCGCGCCACTGGAGTTTCTGAGTGGAGAAGCCTATGAGTCCGCAATGATAGGCAACAGTAGGCAGTGTCCATCCGAAGCCGAAGCAGTCTGGGAGGAAGATGTCTGTGCTTTCCACTCCGAATTCCTGCTTGTAGAAATGCTGACCGTAGAGAATGTTTCGTGTAAGCGACTCTGGTGAAGGTACATTCGCATCCGTTGCATCCCAAGAGCTGCCCGAAATATGCCAGCGTCCATTCTCGATGTAAGGCTTGATTGCTTCGTATTTTTCGGGATAATATTCCTTCATGAATGCGTATTTTACGCCGCCTTCGAAGTTGAATATATAGTCCGGATAGGTCTTGAGCAGGAAGAGGTTTCTATCGAGTGTTTTTAGGACATACTCATCGATGGATGTCTGAATGTCCCAGTTCCATTGTGTGTCGAAATGCGCGTTTGACACCATATAGGCAAGAGGCTTGGATTTCTGTTCCTCTGGGGTTTGCTGTGAGGCTGAAGCCTGTTTTTGCCAATTCGGATTCTGTGCATTTGCAGTCAATGCAGAAAGCAAGGCGGCTGCAAGAATGGTCAGTGTCTTTTTCATGGGTTAGTCTGTAGTATTTATGGGTGTCAGTCCTTGATTATACCTTTTCTCGTGTCTGAGTCGATGTAGATGAAGAGAGGATGGTCAAAGGTTACGACTCTCAGGTATTCTCCATCGAAGGTTGCAGGCATTGAATTCAGCCTTTCTATGGCGAGAGAGCCGTCACCTGCGAGAGGGTTGAGCGACATATAGCCTACACCGAGGGAGGTTACATTCTGGAAGAAATGCGTGCCCTGGCTCGATTCTACGTTGAAATTTTCGATTGCGGATTCGATGATAACCCTTGCTTCGGATATGTGTTCCCACCTTACAGGCACGCCGAGAGTAGGATTTGTGGTGCCCCAGCGTCCAGTTCCTATGAGAATGTATTCCCGCTTTTCTTCCTTCATCCTGCGATTGATTTCCTTGAGTTCATCAGCAATTTTTTGGGTTTCAAGAGGGGAGAAGCGGTCGAATTTCACATAAATTATATCCTTTATGTTTTGCGTTATGCCGCTTCCGAGGGCGTTGTTGCAAAGGCAGAGTGGGTTTTCCTTGTCCATCGTATCCCAATTCAGCTTGACATTTTCGCCACTTTGGTATATGGGGCGAATCTGGAGGAGATAGAACACCGGAACTTCGCCTTCTGGCACGTCCATATTCACTGCAAACTCGATTTCCACAGGGCAACTCATTTCCCTTTCGCCGAGTTCAAGCAGGTCGCTGACGATTTGCGCAAGAGGGAAGGTATTGTATTTGAGAACTTTGTTGAATGTGATTACCGGGAAGCAGTTGCCGCCGCCGAATGGCTTGGATTCAGATATTCTTCCGCTTTGAAGGTCGAAATACGAGCAGGCATAGCGGCTGTTGCGGTATTTTTCGAGTTCGTGGACAGGAATGCGTACAATGTTCACTGCATCGTCGGTCGAAGGCTTGAAGTTCTCCGGTTTGAGGTCGAGAGCCATAACTTCAGTCTGCGCATCCCTTGCCGCGAGTTCCGGAGTCGATGTCTGGAGAGCCTTGTCGGGATATTTAGGACAGAAACGAAGGCTCTTTTCGCCATCTACCACCGCCTTTCCAAGACCCATTACTATATTGCAGACTCCATCCTCTGAAAGTTCATAGCCGAGAGGATAGAAATTCCTGCTGCGAGCCACTCCGGCAATGCTCGGGAAGTAGTAGCCGTTCTGCTCTGAGCCGCAGACCTCTTGAATGAGTACAGCCATTTTCTCCTCGCTGAGCACGTTCTGCGTAGATTGGATGTAGGCCTTTGATGTGGCGAAATATACTGAGGCATAGACGCTCTTTACGGCTCTTGCGAGCAGGCGGTACATCTGGTCGTCATCCTCACAGCGAGGTATCATATAAGTTGCATACACGCCCGCAAAAGGTTGGAAATGCGAGTCTTCGAGTTTGGATGAAGACCTCACTGCAAGAGGCTTGTTGCAGGTTTTTACGAATACCCTGAGTTTGTCTTGGAGTTCGATTGGAAGTGTGCTGTTCAAGAATTCTGAAAGCACAGTTTCATCGCTTGAATCGTTGGAAATTATGTAGTTAAGACCATTCAGGTTGATGAAATCGTCAAAATAGTCTGTGGCGATCACGAGACTGCGCGGTATCATCACCCTGACATTCGGATATTTGTAGTACTGGCCCTCACGAGCAAGCATATAGTTCATAAACGATAGTCCTCGCGCCTTTCCTCCGATGGATCCGTTGCCGAGCCTTGCAAAACCTATGGTGTTGCTGTAAGAAGTCTCGTCAAACTGAGCCACGATACCCTGACCAAGCATAATTCGGTAGTCGTTGATAAGTCGCACGATAGCCTCACGATGTTCTTTCAAAGAAGGGAAGTCGCCATCGTTCAGGCTTCTCAGGACGTTTGCGAGAGGGAAGAGGCCTCGGGCATAGAGCCACTTTGAGAGTTTCATCTGGTGGAGATGATAGGAGAGAATGTCGTCAGGAATGCTCTGGACAAGGTTTTGCATCTGCATAAGGTCGCTTGCCCTTCCGAGTCCGCGGCCTGTGGCAGGATCTCTGAAAATGAAGTCTCCGAAGCCGAATTCGCGAAGTATGACGCTCTTTAGTTCGCTCAGCAGGCTCTTGCTCGTCTTTGCAATGAAACCTGCATTAAGGGTCTGTGCAACGCTTTTGTAGGCAGTTTGTGAGGACTGGAGTATGACAGGCATCCAAGGTGTCTTTTCCTTCACTTCTTTGCAAAGGTCAATGCCCGCATCAAGTTTTTCGGTTTCCGGATTATCGCCCTTGTTCACAACCATACCCACGTCTGAAATGACTCCAAGAAGGTTTTTGCGGTATTTCTTGTAGATTGCCATCGCTTCAGAATAGTTTGTTGCGAGCAGGACTTTCGGACGGGAGCGCTTACGCATTATCTGCTGCTGCTCGTTGTAGGCATCTTTGAGGAAACCGCTGTTTTGGACAAGTATGATTTTGTAGAGTTCCGGCAGGTAGGTGGAGTAGAAACGGACCGAGTCTTCCACGAGAAGTATGGCCTGCACGCCGCCCTTGATGATGTCGGTGTCGGCATTCAGGTTGTCCTCCATCAGCTTGATGATTGCGAGAATAAGGTCTGCGGAGCCGTGCCAGCAGAAGAAATAGTCGATTGCGCTGCAGTTTCTTTCGGAGATACGGCGGTATATCTCTTTCGAATAACTTGCAATGAGTACGAAAGGTATATTTGCCACTTCCTTGGCTCTTGTTGCAAATTCGAAGACGTCCGGCTCTCCGACATTGTACATCGAAAGGATGAAATCGAACTTTTCCTCTCCGCTCTCGAGCAGTTCCAATGCCTTTTTTGAGGAATTTGCATACACAAAGGCAGGAGGATTGCTCATATTGAGGGAGTTGTATTCCTCATTTATCTGTGTTTCGAGGTGTCCGTCCTCCTCGAGTATATATTCGTCGTAGGGGCAGCACACAAGGAGTATCTTGTGGATTCTGTGCTCCATATAGAGGTGGGGCGACTGCTTGCTTATGCCGTATTGAAGAAAATCTTTAGTATTGTCCATAATCTCACAAATTTACAATTATTTGTAAAAAATGCTATCTTTGCGGACAGAAAAACGATAAAAGTGAACGAACTTGAGCATATATTCAAAGAAAACGGAGTGAGACTGACAGCCGTGAGGGGGATGGTGTGGAAGACCATCTGCAGTTTCGACTTCGTGTTTTCAATGAATGATGTGGAAGCCGCCCTGCCATTTCTCGACAAGTCCTCGATTTTCCGCACTCTCAGGGTGTTTGAGGAACACGGAATGTTGAATCAGATTGATGACGGCACGGGCCTCCAGAAATACTGCATAAGCGATACTCATCACCACGAGTTTCACGTTCACCTGAGCTGCGAAAACTGCCACAAAACCTATTGCCTCAAGTCCGAAAAAGTGCCTCAGGTTGCCATTCCGCAGGGTTTTGTGGTCCAGCAGATAAGTTATGTAATCAAGGGAATATGTCCCGAATGTGCAGCTTTGCTGAAGCAGAAATAGCCTGCTAAAGATTGAATCCGGTTATAGACTAAACTTGGCGAGGATGGCGGTTGCGCCGTCTTCTTTTCTTATGCTGAAGAACCAACCATCCTCGATTTTGCGGCGATAGATGCTGATTTTCTCTCCCTCGAGAGCCTCTCTCTGATACACAATTTCAAAGCCTGTAAAGTCCATGGTTTCCAATTCTGCCACGCTGAAGGTGTCGAGAAGCAGGGTAGGATAGACGCAGTTGTTGGTGTGGCGTGCGACATCGATGAAACTTGAGCGCACTGTTCTCGTTTCAACAAATTCCTCAGGGGTGAAGTCGTCGCGAAGCCTGCTGTATGGTTCTTCTACGGCAAATTCTGTAACGTGTTCCATTTCAAATGGATAGGATACGGTGTCGGCGCGACGGAGTTTGTGGGTGTTGCAGTCCACGAGAATCCACTCTGAAACTGAGGCGAGAACGATGTTACCATCCTTTGTGAATCTTGTGTGACGGTTGCAACGGAAGCCTTCAGGCTCTTGCGGCCAGGTCTTCACATCTATTTCCTCATCCTGATGCGGAGTTTCAAATATGTTTACCTTAACTCTCGAGATAATCCAAAAGGCTTCATCCCTTTTAATGAGTGAAGGAGAGTCGATTCCCAAGGCTCTTGCATGGTCAACTGCAATGTCCTGGATGATTTGAAGCATTCCTGAAGGTCTCAGGAGAGAGCGTGTGTCGCAAAAACTTGACCCAATTTCTGTTTTAGTTTTGAAAAAGTTTTTCATGTAGAAGCTGTTTAAATTTAATATCAAACATTCTTTATGTTTCTTTTTGGCATCTTTGTATTCTCAGCTCAGTCATATAGGCCTCTGCTATACTCCTTCGCAGTCGAATACAAATATACTCAAAAAACTTCCATAAATAAAAATTTGAATCAAATCTAAACAGCTTCTTTAAAAAATATCTGTAAAAAATATCAAAAATATCTATTTTTGTGATTGACATAAAAATTTGATGATATGTTGAAGAAAATTCGAGTCACTTTGGCCATAATCTTTTTTGTTGGATTGTTCCTGCTTTTCCTTGATTTTACGGGGTTGGTTCAGGACTATTTGGGATTTATGGCAAAAATTCAGTTCATGCCCGCCGTGCTTGCGGTGAATGTGGCTGTTATAGTCGGTCTGATTATCCTGACCTTGCTTTTCGGTCGCCTCTATTGTTCGGTGATATGCCCTCTTGGAGTGTATCAGGACGGTGTTTCGCACATAAGCAAGTCTCGTAAACGCCACAAGAACCCATATAAATATGTAAAGCGTCACAGGATACTCAGAGGCATATTCCTCGTACTTTTCATTGCTCTCATGGCTTTCGGGCTTCAGGCTTACGCCAACTTGATTGAGCCGTACAGCAACTTTGGAATGATCGTGCAGAACCTTGTTCAACCACTCTACATAGGCATAAACAACCTCCTTGCAAAACTGAGCGAACATCTTGGCGGTTTTGCTTTCTATACGAGGGAAGTGTGGATGCGAAGTCTGCCTGCAATCATAGTTTCGGCTGTACTGCTGATACTCGTGACGATTCTGGCGTGGAGGGACGGACGAGCATATTGCAATTCTGTATGTCCCGTCGGCACCATTCTCGGCTTCTTCTCGAGATTTGCGATGTTCCGCCCCGTCATTGACAAGTCAAAATGTGTAAAATGCGGAAAATGTGAGAAGAATTGTAAGTCAAAATGTATAAATGTGGCAGAGGGCGAGATTGACCACAGCCGCTGCGTGGATTGCTTCAACTGCATAGAAAACTGCAAGTTTAAGGCTCTTAAATATGAATTTGCATGGAAAAAATCTCAAGATGCGTCAGCTTTGGAAGAGGCTGTTTCTGATGCTGTTGCAAAGCCTGCAGAAGCGCATTCGGATGCTGCCGGGCAGCCTGCCGACCCTTCTCGTCGCGCTTTTATGATTGGAGGTGCAGTCCTTGGCGGTTCGCTCATGGCTTCTGCCCAGGAAAAGAAACTTGATGGAGGACTTGCCGATGTTCATCCAAAACAAACTCCGGAGCGCCGCCGTCCGCTTACTCCGGCAGGCTCTGAAAGCATTGACGAATTTTACAGAAAATGTACATCCTGCCAGCTTTGCGTTGCAGAGTGTCCGAACAATGTGCTTCGTCCTTCGAAAGACTTCAAGCATTTCCTCCAGCCTGAAATGGGCTTTGAACACGGTTATTGCCGTCCCGAGTGCGTGAAATGTTCACAGGTTTGTCCTGCAGGAGCGATTGTCCCTATAACGAAGGAGGAAAAGACAGCCTATAAAATTGGTACGGCGGAGGTTAATCTCGACCTTTGCATCACTAATACTAGAGGCAAGAAGTGTGGAAATTGTGCCCGCCACTGTCCTGTGGGTGCGATTATGCTTGTGAAAAAGAATCCTGACGACAATGATTCTGTGCGTATTCCTTCAGTGAGGGAGGAGCGTTGCATCGGTTGCGGAGCCTGCGAGCATCTTTGTCCGGTGAGGCCTGTAAGTGCAATTACTGTTGTTGGTGTTGAATCTCATCTTAAAAATTAGTACATGGAAAAGAAAGAAATATCGAGAAGGGAGTTCCTGAAGGATGTGGCAATAGGTTCTGCTGCTTTGACTGTGGCGGCCTGCGCTCCAAAGGCAATATCAAAGGATGGCGAGGCTGAACTTGAAATAAGCGGCGATATGGAAATGCGCACCAATGAGGCAAACGGCGACAGAATTTCCCTGCTTGGCTACGGCTGTATGCGTTGGCCTATGATAAAGGATGATGAAGGCAACGATGTGATTGACCAGCAAAAGGTTAATGAACTTGTTGATAAGGCAATCGCTTACGGAGTTAACTATTTTGACACGTCCCCGACCTATCTTCGCGGACAGAGTGAAAAGGCCACGGGCATTGCCCTCAATCGTTATCCCCGCAAGTCCTACTATCTTGCCACAAAACTCTCCAATTTCAACGACTGGTCGAGGGAAGGTTCTCTTAAACTTTACCACGACTCTTTCACGACAATGCAGACAGACTGGTTCGACTATTACCTGCTGCACTCGATTGGAAGGGGAGGAATGGATGCCTTCAACAGCCGTTATGTGGACAACGGTCTCGTGGATTTCCTTCTTAAAGAGCGTGAAAAAGGCAAAATACGCCAACTCGGCTTCTCTTTCCATGGCCCGAAAGATTCGTTTGACCAGTTCCTTGCGCTCCACGACAAATATCACTGGGACTTTGTGCAGATTCAGATGAATTATGTGGATTGGGCTCACGCTGACGGTGTGAAGAATGTGAATGCAAATTATCTCTACGAGGAACTTGACAAGAGAAAAATCGCAATAACTGTGATGGAGCCTCTTCAGGGAGGCCGTCTCGCTTCCGTTCCCGATGCCATTGAAAGGCAGTTGAAGGAGAGAGAGCCACAGCGTAGCACCTCTTCCTGGGCCTTCCGTTTTGTGGGTACTTATCCTAAGGTGCTGACTGCCCTCAGCGGTATGACCTATATGTCTCATCTTGAGGATAACCTTAAGAGTTTCTGCAACTTCAAGCCTCTGACTGAAGAAGAACTTGAGTTTATCGAGAAGATGGCTTCGCTCATTCACGACTATCCTACGGTAAATTGCAACGACTGCAAATACTGTATGCCTTGTCCTTTCGGTATCGATATCCCAGGCATTTTCAAGAGTTACAACAACAGCGTGAATGACGGCTACATTGCCCAGAGCCGCGAGCAGGAGGATTACGCACGTCTGAAACGCCGTTATCTCATCAACTACAACCGCTCGGTCGAGACTCTTCGCCAGGCTGACCATTGCATCTCTTGCGGACATTGCGTCAGACATTGCCCTCAGAGCATAGACATTCCACGTGAACTTCGCAAGATAGATCTTTACATCGAAAAACTGAAAAAGGATACTTTGTAAGAGGGTGTGGG
>JABUTT010000120.1 GCA_021443515.1 Bacteroidales bacterium | reverse complement strand
CCGATGCAAAAAGAACTGAAGATGTTGGAGAGGGTTTCGGGGGTGGTGATTTCACCAGTGATGGTGCCGAGATGGTAGAGGACTTCGCGGAGGTCTTCGGCGATGAGGTCGGTCGGGAGTTGGGAGGAGAGGCCTGTGCGAACGCGATTGAGGGATTCGAGTGAGGCCTGAAGAGCAGAAAGGTGGCGTCGGGATGATATTATTGTGTCTTCGGCATCTTTGACTTTGGCCTTGAGCCCTGTTGCCAATGTTTCTTTCAATTCTGCAATTCCAAGTCCTTCTTTTGCCGATATATATAATGTCTCGCCCTTGTCATAGCTTCTGTCAGCCTCTGCACCATTGCCTCCGCCTCTGCTATTATCTTCAGTCAAAGTCTTGCTTGCACCAATAAATTCGCTATTCGCGCCGCCTGATGACTCGCAACCGCTTGTTCTGCTAGAATGGCAACCGCTTGCGCCTGCAGAATCTCTTTTGCCACAGTTAACGCCCTCGCAACCGCCTTCGCAGACATCAATTTTGTTCCAGACCCAATAGACTTTTTGGGCAGGGGAGAGCGTGGTGTGAACTTTTGCAATCATTTCCTGAGACTCTTCGAGGCAGGTGGAGTCGAGAACGCAGAGGACAACATCTGCATTCTTGAGCGCGGCGAGACTGCGTTCAATTCCTATTTTTTCAATCTCATCTGAACTTTCTCTTATGCCTGCCGTGTCAATGAACCGGAATGTGATTCCGTCTATTGTGATGCAGTCTTCTATTGTGTCACGTGTTGTGCCTGCAATAGGGGAGACTATCGCCCTGTCTTCTGCAAGCAGGGCATTCAAGAGCGTGCTTTTGCCTGCATTTGTCGCTCCCACAATCGCTGTTGCAAAGCCTTCTTTCAGCGCATTGCCAAGTGAAAATGACTCGCACAGTCCCGAAATGTGGCTACATACCTGGAAGCAGAGGCTGTCAAGTTCCGTTCTGGATGTAAATTCCACATCTTCTTCGCTGAAATCGAGTTCCAACTCAAGAAGGGAGGTGATTTTCAGGAGTTCGGCGCGAACTATGGCAAGGTCGTTTGAAACCTGACCTTTAAGCTGCTTGATTGCGATGCCGTGAGATGCCTGCGAAGACGATGCGATGAGGTCTGCAACCGCCTCTGCCTGCGAAAGATCGATTTTGCCTTTGAGGAATGCTCGGAGAGTGAATTCTCCTGGTTCGGCGTTTCGGCAACCTGCTGCGATAAATAGGTCTATTATGGATGAGACAATGTACTTTGAACTATGACACGAAATTTCGATACTATCTTCTCCTGTGTAGGAATGTGGTGTGCGGAATACTGTTACGACAACCTCATCGAGCAGGCTTCCGTCTTCATTTAATAACTTGCAGAAATGTGCCGAATAGCCTTGAGCGACTTCGAGGGTGGGGGAGATAAGGGCGGAAGCATGAGAGATTGCATCGTCTCCGCTGATTCGTATCACGCATATAGCCCCAGTACCGGGAATGGTCGCAGGGGCTATTATTGTGTCAAAGTTATTGTTGCGATACATCTGAGAAACTAATTATATACAGTTTCTAACTATTCATGGTCGCAAGGAACTCCTCGTTGTCGCGAGTGTTGTTCATCCTCTTTTCAAGGAACTCCATTGCTTCGGTACTTGTCATGTCGGCAAGGTGGTTGCGGAGAATCCAGAGTTTGTTGATTGTGTTCTGAGGAAGAAGAAGGTCGTCACGGCGGGTTGATGACAGAGTGACGTCAACTGCAGGGAAGATGCGCTTGTTGGCAAGTTTTCTGTCGAGTTGCAGTTCCATGTTACCTGTGCCCTTGAATTCCTCAAAGATGACATCATCCATCTTCGAACCTGTCTCTGTGAGGGCGGTGGCAAGGATAGTGAGCGAACCTCCGTTTTCGATGTTGCGCGCTGCTCCGAAGAAACGTTTTGGCTTCTGAAGCGCATTTGCATCCACACCACCGGAGAGTACTTTGCCCGATGCAGGCTGAACTGTGTTGAAAGCACGTGCAAGACGTGTAATAGAGTCGAGAAGAATCACCACATCGTGTCCGCACTCGACCATTCTTTTTGCCTTTTCAAGCACCATTCCGGCCACTTTTACATGTCTTTCTGCAGGCTCGTCAAAGGTAGAAGCAATAACCTCTGCCTTTACACTGCGTGCCATATCGGTAACCTCTTCTGGACGCTCGTCAATGAGAAGCACAATCATATAGACTTCAGGGTTGTTGTCTGCAATTGCGTTTGCTATCGCTTTGAGAAGCATTGTCTTACCTGTTTTTGGCTGAGCTACGATGAGACCGCGTTGACCCTTTCCGATAGGGGTGAACATATCCACAATACGGCAACTCAGGTCGTTGTGTCCGTTTCCTACAAGGTTGAATTTCTCGTCAGGGAAGAGCGGAGTTAGGAAGTCGAACGGAACCCTGTCGCGGATGAACTCCGGCTTGCGACCATTTATATAGTTCACCTTCAGCATAGGGAAGTACTTTTCTCCCTCTCTCGGCGGACGAATCTCGCATGTGATGGTGTCGCCCATCTTGAGCGCATTGTTCTTAATCTGAGATGCCGATACATATATATCATCTGGAGAATTGAGATAATTGTAGTCGGATGAACGCAGGAAACCATAGCCGTCAGGCATAACTTCAAGCACTCCGGTTGCCTCTACGGTGCCCTCATATTCCGGAATGACGGGTTTTGCAGGCTTTTGAGCCTGAGGAGCCTCTCCACCTTGGAATTCAGCGAGCATAGGGCTCTTCTTATGTACCTTGTTCTTCTTGATTTTAGGAGCAATATATGCCTTGAAAACAGGCTCTTCTGCAACCTGCGCTTCTTTTACAGGCTCTTTGGCAATGTCCTTGCTGCTCTTGCGACCACGTTTCTTTGGTGTAGGCTTGCTCTCGCCTTCGTTTTCTGTCATGGAAGTCTCTGCCGTTACGGCCTCTGTCTTTACTGTCTTAGGAGCATCTGTCTTTTTATCTTTAGACTTTTCGGCATCAGCTACCGTTACAGGGGCTTCAGTGGTCTTTGTACTCTTGCGACCACGCTTCTTTGGCTCTGCTTTAACCTCTGCCTCCGGAGCTTTGGCTTCGACTGCAGGTGTCTCTTTCGGCTTATTCTCTACCGGTGTTTCAGCCTTCGGAGCATTTGCCGCTACAGACTCTTTTACCGGGGCAACGACATTTTCCGGCTTATTTTTGCGGGGACGAAGTTTGCGGGTAGTCGTTTCCTTGATTTTGATGTCGGGAATCAGCGACTGCTCTTTAGCCTCGGCGTCCAATACTGTATATATAAGGTCGTCGTGCGATAGTTTTTTAACATTTTTAATTTTCAGAGATGTGGCAAGAGTACGCAATGCGTCTTCTTCCATTGATTTCAATTCAAAGATAGAATGCATAAAAAGATTGTAATTTGTAGGTAAGCCATCCGGCTTAAAGAAAACTTTCTGAGCAGAAAGCGATGCAAAGATACAAAAATATCTTTATATAACAATGCGCGAGGGATATTTCAATTCACTTTTTTACTTATCCCAGTAACTGTTGCTCTTCTTTATTCTCAGCAGGTCTGCAAGGGCTGCCGCATTTGCTGCAATACGGAATGAGTAAGATTCCCATTTACCGTTAGGCACCCAGGAAATAGACATATTGAAGCAGTGCATGTCGTAAGTCGCACTAATTTGAGTAGTTGTGAGTTTCAGAGCCATAAGGTCAACACCGGAAGTCACCGATATGCTGAAGCCCGGGGCTATCTTCACATTTCCGTTTATCTGCAGGGTCTGATTGTAATTATGTTTCGTTATGAGTTGTCCGTTGGACTTCTGGTAGGCCCTGCTGTAACTGAAGGAATAACTCAGGTTTAGACTCCACGGCACATCCGGGTTCGTGTAATAGGTCCATCCTCCCGGTATGTACTCTCCCGTCACGGGATGATAGTATATCTTCTGATAATAGTTTGCAGACGCCTCCCTGCCGTCATTTCCCTCTATCTTTCCTTTGCCGCTGAACGAATATGAAGTCGAGAAACTTGCATTTGTGAGTCGCACGAGATGACCGGTCTGAGTTACATTGAACTTGTTTATTTTTCGACCATCTCCGTCAATGGCGTACGGGTCAAGGTTGAGGTTGCCGCTTATGGACAACTTGCCGAAAATGGAAGTGGATACCGTAATGCCGATGTTGTTGAGTTTGAGCGAGTCGGCGAGGAAGTTGTAGCCTGTGCTGAGGTTGAGCTGGTCGAGAAGTTTAATTTTCTTCACACCCTTTCCCGTGGTGTCCCGGAGTGAGCGTACCTTAGCTTCGAGGTTGTTGCCAATGCTTAGTGACAAGGCTGCAGTGCTACCCTTTCCCGGAGGGGAGTAGATACTGCCCTGGTATATGTTGTAGTCTATGGATTGCGGCTTGCCCTCCTTGTCGACGTAGTCAAGTGTCCTCCATCCATTGAAGGCTTTTGCCTTGTCCGGAGAGAAGTTGAACGAGAGGGACGGCGTTATAACGTGCCTGATTGCCTGGAGTGAACTTGCCTTGCCGAAATTGAACATACCGTATATTCGCGTTGACATGGATATGCTTCCGGAATAGGTGTGCGTGACGCCGAAGTGCTTGAATGCCCCGGCCTTGACATCTTCAACTTTCCCGGTATCGGCATTATACACTTTTTCCGTCTTGTTGAAGTACCAGTTCATTCCGTAAGATATGTTCGGGGATATGTTTATGTATTTGAACAAGTCAAACGACGGGAGACCAATCTGGAAGTTGTGGGTCATACCGTTGTTGAATTTCTCCCAGAAGCCGGGTTGGTTGAACTCCTTTGCCTTAAAGTTGATTTTGTTCTGGATGGTGGTGCTGTAGCCGAATGAGAATTTCTCATAGAATTTTTCCTTGCCCACACGCACTTTCTTCTTGAATGGGTAAAACCTTGATACAGAGAATGTTATGTTAGGCAAAGTGAAGGCGTAAGACGAGTCTCTCGAGTTCTGTGAGTGGAGCGCGTTCACAGAGAGGTTTATCTTTCCGTTCCAGTTTCTCGAGAATGAAATTGAAGATGAAATCTGGTTCTGGAGAGCTTCGGTAATGCTCTGAGAGTTGTACTGGCTGTTGCTCGGGCTCGAGAAGTTTACGCTTGCCGAGAATGACTGTCCCGGATGTGCCTTTGGGTCTTGGGAGTGACTCCATTTTACACCGAAGTTGCTGCTTTTGAAGAAGTCCGGACTGCCTTTTTCACCTGTTTGGTCGTTGGAATAGTTGACGGAGAAACTTCCGCTGAATTTATAATTCACTTTATATCGGGAGTTTACGTTTATAGCCCAAGAACCAAGGGTATAGATGTCTCCGGTCACTGAAAGGTCGAAATATTCGCCGAACACTAAGTAGAAACCACCGTCCCTCATAAAGAAACCTCGGGCCTGCTCCTCACCGAGTGTCGGAATGAGAATACCTGTCGAACGCTCCGGGAACTGAGGTATGAAACCGAAAGGAATTGCCACAGGGAGAGGTACGCCGGCAATTACGGGATAGGCTGGACCGAAGACCGTTTTCTGGTTCGGTTTGGTTATCACCTTGGCGGCTGTCAGAGCAAGGTAATAGTGAGGCTCATCGGCATCACAGACAGTATATTTACCCTTCGTGATGTTGATGCTCTGGTAAGGCTCCATCTTCACATTTTTGCCATGGAGAATACCGTCTGCCTCGCTTGAAATGATTTCCGTAAGTCGCGCCTTTCGGGAGTTGAAGTTGTAACGCACGACCTTCATCGTGTATTTCTTGCCTCCGTCTTCCATCACTGGATCGCCCACAGGTTCACCATTTTCATCGGTGCTGCCGTGGGCATAGAGCTCGCCTGTGTTGAGGTTGTACTCCATATAGTCGGCGGTAAGTTTCATGGTGCCGTAAGTGACGGACACGTCGCCATAATAATATATGATTTGCTGTCCGTCCACAAAACTTTCCACGATGGAATCTCGTGCCGCCGTGAATGCGGGGAAGTCGAGTGAACTTTTACCTGCAAGGGCCGTAGAGTCCGCTCTAAAGAGGGAATCCGCCCTGTGGGTCGAATCTGCAACCGCCTTCAGGGAGTCGCGAACATTCTGTGGAAGCGAGTCCAGAGGGATGGGCTCGGTTTTGACTGCGGCCTGGGAATAAGTCGCAATATTCCTCGGATTAGGCTTTTTCTCACGAGTCCGATTCTGTCCATAGGACAGGTCAGAGCCCATGAAAATGAGCAATAGTGTCAGGAATATATATCTTATAGTCTTTCTCAAACCGTATAAGTCATAAAAGTTCTTTGTGATGCAAGAAAAATTGCATAATTTTGCATCAAACAGCAAATTTAGCAATTTTTTGCGTTTTATCGCTTATGAAAGTCTCGTTTAAGTCATTTTTACTTATAGTAATCGGTTTAACCTTCTCTTTGACACTCTTTGCAGAAGGAAAAATCAAGATAAAGACAGTCGTTGTCGATGCAGGTCATGGCGGAGTGGATCCCGGATGTATTTATGGCAAGGATTACAGGGAGAAAGTTATGACTCTCGATATTGCGCTTGAGGTGGGCGCACTTATCGAGAAGAATTATCCCGATGTAAGAGTGATATATACCCGCAAAAAGGATGTTGCAATCGGTCTCTACGAGCGAAGCAAGGTGGCGTTCGATAATAATGCCGACCTATTCATTTCCATACACGTGGATGCCGTGGACATGAAACTCTACAAGAATTCTCCAACTGGACATACGGTTTACATTCTTTCCACTGAAGTGCCTGAAGGCAAATCAGATATGTACAGGATGATGCAGGAAGTGTGCAAGAGGGAAAACTCCGTTATGACCCTTGAGGACAATTATGAAATAAAATACAAGGACATAAACGTAGAGAGTCCGAATGCCAAAAATATACTTGGAGCAAATCAGGCCTATGTCAATATGTTGCAGAGTCTCGAACTTGCCTCTTGCGTGAACAGCGCCCTTGCAAACGGACCTATCAAGTACTCGAAAGGTGTGCGTCCGGGACGTATTCAGGTGCTGTGGAATTGTGGCGCACCGGGCATACTTGTCGAAACAGGCTATATTACCCACGCCACAGATCGTGAAATTCTTTCTGATCACGACAGGCGCATGGAGATTGCAAAATGTGTTTTTGAAGGCTTTGAGGCCTATAAAAAGGAATATGAAAAGTCGATGAGCGGCTTGGGAGTACCTGCGGAAACTTCGACGGGTTCTCAATCGCCTGCCACATCACCGGCCGCCCTCATAGCTCAATCGGAAGCCTCTTCTTCCGCTTCAAAGCCGTCAAACGCTTCCTCAACCACAACTACCTCTGCTTCAAAGCCGTCAACCACCGCCACAACTGCCACCTCCACCTCCGACAACTTCTATGGCACACAGATTTTTGTGCTTTCAAAGCGTCTTGGCAAAGGCGACCCGGCATTCAAGGGATTCGAAGTAAAAGTTGTTGAAAGAAACGGCCGATATGAGTATTTCGCCGGTTGCTCTTCTTCATTGGAAACGGCAAGAAAAAAATATGCAGAAATAGTGAAAAAATTTCCTGAATCTTACATAGTCAAAATGGAAAATGGGAAAAAGACCACAGTCAAATAATCAGACAAGGGTTTTATCCTTAAATCATTATTTTGATATTTTCTAAATTTGAACACAATATAAAATAATAACTTACGTTGCTGTATAAAATTAAACTATTGAAAATTAACTATTTATAAAGTGAAACGTTTCACAAAACCTGAAACAGTTACTTAATAAAATATTCTTTATTTACAATAGCTTTCAAAAATTTTTATAACTTTTTTTTCCACAATTTTGCAATGTAGAGTTGTGGATAACTTAGTGAAAAAATTATTCAATGACAGCAATGACAGCAAAAACACTTTGGGACGAGTGCCTCTTGAAGGTTCGTTCGCAGATTTCTGCGGATGAATTCAATAAGTGGTTCCCATACGTGAAGCCTGTCAGTCTTGAAGAATCACAGTTCACAATAGAGGTCCCTACAGAATTCTTCAAAGAGTATTTCGACAAGAATTTCTGTGATATTCTCAGAAAGGCTTTGGTGGATTTTCTTGGCACCGGAGCAAGACTATATTATAAGATCAGTCAGTTCGCCGCTCAGACCAAGGTAACCTATCCTGCGCAGTCGAGTGTAAGCCCTGCCAACAAGCCATTCTACGACCCTGCCACAACAATAAATCCTAATCTTCTCCCCGGTCTCGTAAGCCAGAAGATAAATTCTCAACTTGATCCCGAGTGTTCGTTCGAAAACTTTGTGGTCGGAGATTGCAACAAAATGGCGTATGTTGCCAGTGAGGTGATTTACAAGAACCCGGGAAAGAGCGGCTTCAATCCTCTCTTCATTTTTGGCGCTTCGGGACTTGGAAAGACTCATATCTGCCATGCCGTTGGCCTCAAGGTAAAGGAAAAATATCCGGATTTGCGTGTTCTCTATGTGAGCGCAAACAACTTCAAGCTTCAATATATGGATGCGACGAACCTTCAGAACAACAAACTCGCCGACTTCCTCGCATTCTATATGAAGATTGACGTGCTGATTGTGGACGACATCCAGGACCTCACTTCTCCGGGCAGCCAGAATGCCTTCTTCCAGATTTTCAACCATCTCCATCAGATTGGTAAGCAGTTGATATTCACATCGGATCGTCCTCAGGTTGAACTTGACAAGTTCGAGGATCGTTTGCTGAGCCGTTTCAAATGGGGACTTTCGGTTGAACTGAAAAAACCTTCATACGAAACCCGTCTCGGAATGTTGAAGAATTTCTGCCAGCGGAAGGGCATGACATTCTCAAACGAGATTCTCGAATACATCGCCCACAATGTGCAGACAAATTTCCGTGACTTGCAAGGTATCCTGAATTCGCTCCTTATGCAGTCGATAGTCATGCGCTCCGAGGTTACTCTCGAGGAAGTTCAGAGAATTATTCATCAGATTGTCGGCGACAATGGTCTTAACATATCGATAGAGAAGGTTCAGGCAGAGGTTTGCAGGTATTTTGGACTAACTCTTGAGGAGTTGATTTCGGCGAGCCGTAAGGGCAAAATCGTTTCCGCACGTCAGATTTGTATGTACATTTGCCGTGAACTTACGGCAAGCCCACTCACGATGATAGGCAAGGCTATGGGCGGAAAAGACCATAGTACGGTACTTCATTCCTGCACAACCGTATCCGACCGTATGTCCACAGACCGTGAGTATCGCAACCAGGTTAGGGAAATAGAAAGAAATCTTCAATAATATGGACGCAAATAAAGTTCTTTCCTTGTTTAAGGAAATTACAAAAATTCCACGCGAGTCCGCTCACGAGGAACTTATAATTGAATATCTGAAAGATTTTGCCGCAAAGAATAACCTCAAATGCAAGGTTGATGCGGCTTCCAATGTCCTTATTACCCGCGAGGCGCACCCTTCTCGAAAGAACGACCCTACTATTGTACTTCAAGCCCATACTGACATGGTCTGCGAGAAGATTGCGTCCTCAAACCATGATTTTGCAAAAGATCCGATCAACTATATTATTAAGGACGGCTGGATGATTGCCCCTGAAACCACACTTGGCGCAGATTGCGGAATAGGCATCGCTGCTGCTCTTGCTTTGCTTGAGAGCAACAAAGCTCTTCCCAAACTCGAATGTCTCTTTACCGCGAGCGAAGAGACCGGTATGGATGGGGCATTCGGCCTCCAACCTGCCTTCTTTGAGGGCAAAACCCTGATTAACCTTGATTCTGAAGATGAAGGCGAACTTTTTGTTGGATGTAGCGGCGGTATAACCACAAACATAACCATTCCATTCAAGAAGTCTGCGCCTGCAAAGGATAGAAAAGCCTACAGGATAGAGGTTTTCGGTGCAATCGGAGGCCATAGCGGTGACGATATCAACAAGCATCGCGCAAGCGCCCTCGTCCTGCTTTTTCGTGAACTTTACTCACTCGTTGCCACAGGCTATGAGCCTCAGATTATAGACATTGACGGCGGCGGAAAGCATAATGCAATATCTCGTGAGGCCCACGCCACTGTGGTTCTGAATGCCAATCCTTCAGCCCTGATAGATGAGTTCAAATCTGCCCTCAGGATTGAATACGGCTCTATCGAACCCGGTTTGGATGTTTCTATCAGGGAGGTTAAAATCGGGAATGCCCTTTCAGTAAAAGATTCGGCAGCATTCATCGCTTCTCTTGCAGCCGCTCCGCACGGTGTTCTCGAAATGAGTCACGATATTCCGGGCCTCGTGGAAACCTCCACCAACTTTGCAAGCCTCCATATCGTTGAGGATAAGTTCGCTATTGTTGCATCACAGCGCAGCAGTATTGTTTCTGCCTGTCTTGCCGCAGCCGAAAAGTTCTCGGCGGCCTTTGCATCTCTAAGCGGAGTGGAAATAGAATATACGGGAAAATATCCGGGATGGAAACCGAATCTTGACAGTGCAATTCTTGAAAAGACCGTTGCCGCCTATAAGGAACTCTTTGACGTAGAGCCGGTTGTACGTGCTATTCACGCAGGTCTCGAGTGTGGCCTCTTCCTTGAAAAATATCCTGACCTCGATATGATATCTTTCGGTCCGACTCTTAGAGGCGTTCACGCTCCGGGCGAAAGACTCGACCTTGCATCTTTGGAAAAATTTGTACTTTTGCTGAATAAAGTTTTGCAATAATGATAAGAATAGCCCCAAGCATGCTCGCTGCCGACTTCTTGCACCTGGAAGAATCCTGCAAGGTTGTCAACGACTATGCCGACATATTCCATCTGGATATCATGGATGGCAGTCAGGTTCCGAACATCTCTTTCGGCTTTCCTGTTGTTGAAGCCATTGCCGAGGTGGCACGCAAGCCTTTGGATGCGCATCTTATGATTGTAAATCCGGAGAAATATATCGACAGGTTCGCGGCAGTTAAAGGGATGTCTATGATTTCATTCCATTTTGAGGCGACAGCTGAACCATTGAGGCTCATTGAACAGATACATTCTCACGGGATTCAGGCGGGAATTGCATTCAACCCCGATGTTCCAGTCGAGAGTCTTTTTCCTTTGATTCCATATTGCGATTTCCTTCTCTGTATGTCGGTATTTGCAGGTTTCGGAGGGCAGAAGTTCATACCGGAAACCCTGGATCGTCTAAGGGCCCTCAAGGAAGAAATCGTCAGGACAGGTTCAAATTGTGAGCTTGAAGTAGATGGGGGAGTGGGCGAGTCTAACGCCAAGGCAATTACCGAAGCCGGAGCATCGATTCTCGTTGCAGGCAGTGCAGTTTTTAAGGCTGATGACCCTGCCGCCATTATCGCCTCCCTTCGTCAATAACCCCTAATCATAAAAAATGCAGCCCTGATGGACTGCATAAATTTTTTAAGAAGCTGTTTAGAAGTTGATTAGAAGCTGTTTGCTTCTATATGAACTGGAATATTACCAGATAGACAATTGCCATTGGGATTGCGACCAGCGAACTGTCGAAGCGGTCGAGGAAGCCTCCGTGGCCGGGCATTCCCGTACCCGAATCCTTAACTTGGAAATATCTTTTCCACTGGCTCTCGATGAGGTCTCCAATCACATCTGCCACAAAGGTAACGAGGCCCAAACCGAGCGCATGGTACCATGGAAGATGGACTCCCTGAACTTCAAGCCAAGGAGTGAATGACAGACCGAATGCAACCAAAAGTGTCATTGCAGCGCCGCCAAATACTCCAATCCAACTCTTCTTAGGCGAGATTGAAGGTGCGAGCCTCGGTCCGTATTTCTGTCCGAGCCACATTCCGAAGATGTAGGCTCCAGAGTCTCCTGCCCATATCAGTATGAATATCATAAGCAGTGGAAGCGCATCGAAATTGCTGTCCTTGAATACGAGAAAGTTTACTGCCGTAAGTGGAAGAACAATATAAGGGATTACTGTGTAGATGTAGGAGAATTCCCCGAATTTCTTTGTTTCTCTTGTGGAAAGTCCGTTACAGAAAAGCACAAAAAGCGGAATGAACGCAAGCAGGAGGTATTTTCCGTCAAGGTTGAAACGGCTTATGAAGAATGTTCCCGCCATTATTATTTCTCCACAAAGAATTGCTATGGTCTGGGAATAACGGAATTTCTTGTGCATCGAAAGATTGAAGAACTCATTCATTGTGAGGGCAAGAATGGTCATCATCAGAACCAGAAAGACATATTCGTTGAATATCATTCCAGCAATCATCGTTGCGGCATAGATAACGGCGAAAATGAGTCGGTTAACTATATTCTTTTTCATTATTTGGCCTCCTCTTCTGATTTTGTTTCGGTTTTATCGGTCTTTTTCGCCTTGGGTTTTGCTTCTTCCTTGGCCTCTTCAGCCTCAGCCTTCTCAGGCTTGGCATTCTTTGCTTCATTTTCAGCCTCGGCCTTTTCGGCTGCAGCTTTCTCCTCGGCGAGTTGCTTTTCGGTTTTTGCTCGAGGACCGAAGATTTTTTCCACATCTTCGGCGTATATCACTTCGCGTTCCACGAGCAGGTCGGCAAGGCG
>JABUTT010000004.1 GCA_021443515.1 Bacteroidales bacterium | reverse complement strand
GTCTTGACCTTGATACCGATTTTCTTGAATTCCTTCTCGAGAATGTCGTTGAAAAGCACTGCCTTTGAAACCTTTCCGAGTTCAGGATGGCCGTGGTCGTCATAAGTGAAGTGAACGCCTGTGTTCTTGAGCTCATCATCGCTAAGAGAATGGAACACACCCTCGGAAATGATGATCGTACCGTAGTTTATGCCTGAAACCTTACGCTTGATGATTGCCGAGAGAGAGAGTTTGATAATCTTGTCAACAGTAATCTCAGTGTTGTTGAACATCTCGGGAATAATGGTCATAGGAGCGTGGGTAGCCTCGCCGATACCGAGTGCAAGGTGGCCTGCGCTACGTCCCATAGCCGCAATCACGAGCCAGTTGCCTGAAGTGCGCGCATCCTCGTAAATGGTGCGGGCGATGTGGGCGCCTTCATCCTTTGCACTGTTGAAACCGAAGGTTGGAGTGTTGTTCGGAAGAGGAAGGTCATTGTCGATTGTCTTTGGAACGTGGATGTTCTGGATCGGATATTTCTTGGCCTCGAGGAACTTTGCGATACGATTGGCAGTTGAAGCTGTGTCGTCGCCGCCCACGGTTACAAGAAGTTTGATGTTGTTGTCCTGGAAGAGAGAGAGGTTAAAGTTCTTTTCGAAATCCTCCTGGGTTGGTTTGAAACGGCTCATCTCGAGGTATGAACCACCGCGATTGAAGAAACGGTCTGCCTTGAAAAAGTCAAGGTCTTCAGTTCTTGCGTTTTTGTTGAAAAGTCCGCTATAACCGCCGTGAAGGCCGATTACACGATAACCTTTTGCAAGGAATGTCTTTGCAACTGAGCACACTACGGTGTTCATTCCCGGGGCAGGACCGCCACCGCAGAGAATAATTACTGCATCTTTCATATTTTTAGTACAAATTGTTGATAAATTTTGTTTCTGATTCTACTTCAAATTATCGATTGAATTTTACTCCGAATTCAAACTCGATTAACTCTATTATTTCAATCTACAAATTTAGCAATTTGTGGGCTAAATTAAAAATGTTTTAACACATATTTTTGACCTCTGAAATTAGATGAGATTTACGCTTATTTATTGTCGAATTTTTAGTATATTTGCGGAATATAGTGTATTGTACCAAAGGGTATGGCAAATACGGTTGAAGAAAGAATAAAAGAACTTCGCAAGGTCATAGAAAAGGCCAACGAGGAGTATTACAAAAACAATGCTCCCTCGCTCAGCGACTATGAGTTCGATTCCCTGCTGAACGAACTGATTTCGCTTGAGACTGCCCATCCTGAACTTGTCAGCGAAGACTCCCCTACACGCCATGTAGGCAGCGACCTCGGTTCCACAAAAGGGTTCCGTCAGGTCAGCCACCGCTATGCCATGCTCTCACTCGGGAACACCTATTCAATCGGAGAAGTTGGAGACTTCGTACAAAGGGCCGTGAGGGGACTTGAGGGCAAAACGGATTTTACCTTCAGTTGCGAACTCAAGTTTGACGGCACTGCCATCTGCCTCACCTATCGCAGGGGCACACTCATAAGGGCACTCACAAGAGGAGACGGCCTCGCGGGAGACGATGTCACAAGAAATGTCATCCACATCCCTTCAATTCCGAAAGTCCTTACCGGCGAAAACATACCCGAAGAGTTTGAAATCAGAGGAGAAATCTATATGCCGTATGCTTCCTTCGACCGCCTCAACAGCGAGAAAATCGAAGCCGACGAACAGCCATTTGCAAATCCTCGAAATGCAGCCAGCGGTTCACTCAAACTCCAGGACTCGTCCCTCATCGCAACAAGAGGACTCGAATGTACGCTCTACCACTTCATCTGCGAAAACAATCCTTTCAAGACACATACGGACGCTCTCGATGCCTGCATCGGATGGGGTCTTCCGGTTTCCGGGCACAGAAAAGTATGCCGCGACATAAAAGAGATTGACGACTACATCGACTACTGGGACACCGAGCGCAAAAAACTATCCTTCCCTACGGACGGCGTGGTGATTAAGGTCAATGAACTCGACTACCAGAAAGAACTCGGTTTCACAGCCAAGAGTCCGAGATGGGCAGTAGCCTATAAATTCCAGGCAGAAAGGGCTCTCACAAAACTGCTCAGCGTGGATTACCAAGTAGGTCGCACAGGCGCGATAACCCCTGTCGCAAACCTTGAGAAAGTGCTCCTGAGCGGCACATTCGTCAAGAGAGCGAGTATGCACAACGAAGACCAGATTCGTCTCCACGACATCCACATCGGAGACTATGTCTATATCGAAAAGGGAGGAGAAATCATACCTAAAATCACGGGAGTCGAGCTCTCGAAACGCACTCCTGATGTAGAATACATAGTCTATCCAACCCACTGTCCTATATGCGGAGCCGAACTTGTTAGAGATGAAGACGAAGCTAAATCATTCTGTCCAAACAGTTTCGGATGCAGCGAACAAATACGCTCGAGAATGTTCCACTTCACCACGAGAAAGGCCATGAACATCCTTGCCGGCGAGGCCACAATCAACCAATTCTATGAAAAGGGGCTTGCGCGCACTCCTGCCGACTTCTATGACCTCACTCTCCAGCAACTCCTCACCCTCGATTCGTGGAAGGAGAAAAGTGCGAAGAACTTCATCGCGAGCCTTAAAAAATCTCTTCAAGTGCCATTCGACAGGGTACTATTCGCCCTCGGAATAAGATATGTGGGAGCCCAGACGGCAAAATCCCTCGCCCAGCATTTCGGAAACATTGACGCAATTATGGCCGCAAGTGTGGAGGAACTCGAGGCCGTCGGAGACATAGGCAAGGTCATCGCCCAAAGTGTCCACGAGGCTATGCACAATGAAGATTTCAAGAATGAAATTGAAAGGCTTCGCAAGGCCGGACTTCAACTTTCAATGGAAAAGAAGACTGCCAGAAGCAACATCCTTGAAGGCAAGGCGATTGTGGTGAGCGGAGTGTTCAGCATAAGCCGTGACCAACTCAAGGAAATAATCACGGACAACGGAGGGACAACCCCTTCCTCAGTCTCCAAAAAGACAACTTATCTACTCACCGGAGAGAATCCCGGACCGGAAAAAGTGCGCAAGGCCCAGGAGTGTAATGTGCCCCTCCTTTCGGAAGACGAATTTTATGAGCTCATCGGCGGAAAGCCCGAAATAACCTCGATTGAAGGTGCAAAGAGCCTTTCAGCAGACAGGAACGAAAGCGGAAAAGATGAGATAACAGACCTGACATTGTTTTAATATATGACGTTAAAAGAGAGATATAAAGCGCTAAAGAAATTCCTAAAAGAAGACATTTGGGACGTCCAGATTGAGAATCTCGGAAGGATAAAGAGGAAGATGGTGCTCTACCTCCAGGCCCTTATTGTCACAATGAGAACATTCTCAAAGCAGAAAATCGGCTACCAGAGCGTGGCTCTAAGTTTCTTCTGCACAATGGCGACCGTTCCTCTCATTGCAGTCATATTCTCAATCTCCGGAGGTCTGGGAATAGCCGAGAGGCTGAGAGAACTTCTCTATGCCAACTTCCCTAACAGTTCCGAGGTCATAGAGTCTGTGCTCCAATATGCCGACAACATGCTGGAAACGGCTGCCTCAAGCACGCTTGGACTGATAAGTTTCCTCATCTTCTTCTGGCTCATCCTCTGGATGATGATACAGGTGGAAAAGGTGTTCAACAATGTTTGGAACGTGTCTATGAGTAGGAAACTTTGGGAAAGGACACTTGTGTATTTCATCCTCATCGTGCTCAGTCCTTTCGTCGCCCTCATCCTCTTCTCCGGCCCTGTGACATATTCCCACATACTCAGTTTCTTCGGAGTCAATACCCCTCAGGTCGGAATGTTCAACAACATCCTCGGCTGGATTTTCTTCTGGGTATTGTCTTCCCTCATCATCAGCGTCATGTACAAATTCATACCTTGTTGCAAGGTCAGATACATACACGCCCTTGTGAGTGCGGCCATAGCGGGTTTTGCCTTCACCATCCTGCAATACTTCTATCTTGAAACTCAGATATTCATTACGCGACTCAGTGCCGTCTATGGTACCGTAGCCGCTGTTCCCCTCTTTATGTTCTGGCTCAACTTCAGTTGGTTCATCATTCTCTTCGGATGTGAACTCTGCTATGCTTACCAGAGTGTAAAGGCACTTAACGATAACAAAGCTGAAACAAATGGCAAACAAGAGTGATTTCACCCAGGCGGATTACGACCTGATAAACCGAGAGTATTCCGAACTTAAGGAAATGGCACGCAAGCGTTGTCGCTATGCGAAAGAACTCGACACCGTTCAGAAGGCGTTCGAGTTTGCCCACAATGCCCACCTGAACATCAGGCGCCGCAGCGGTGAGCCATACATTCTCCATCCAATAGCAGTTGCGAAGATAGTCATCGCCAACATCAACCTCGGTTACAAGAGTATTTGCGCGGCCCTTCTTCACGACGTTGTGGAAGACACAGACTACACGGTTGAAGACATCCGGACAATGTTTTCGGACAAAATCGCCTCACTCGTGGATGGACTCACAAAGATTAAAACCATACTCGACAACGACAGCCACGACATTCAGAGCCTTCAGGCCGAGAATTTCAGGCGTATCCTCCTCACGCTCAATGATGATGCGAGGGTGGTTCTCATTAAACTTGCCGACCGCCTCCACAACTGTCGTACAATAGAATTCATGCCGGAGCAGAAGCGAGACAAGATTCTCTCCGAAACAATGTACATCTTCGTCCCGCTCGCCCACCGTCTCGGTCTCTACACAATCAAGACTGAGATGGAGAACATCTGGCTTCGTTTCAAAGAGCCTCAGTCCTACAACGAAATTACGCAGAGAATCAACCTCACCCTCTCTGACAAGGACAAGGAAATTGACGATTTCATAGCACCTATCCGTAAATCTCTCGAGGAAGGCGGCTTTAAGTTCGAAATAGAGAAAAGGGTCAAGTCCCCGTACTCAATATGGTACAAGATGACCACGAAGAACATAGACTTCGACCAGATTTACGACCTCTACGCTGTGAGAATCATCTTTGAAAGCACAGGCTCGACCGAAAGCGAGAGAGATATGTGCTACCATATTTTCTCGAAGATAATCTCCCTCTACAACTATAAGAGCGACCGTCTCCGCGACTGGGTGAAGTTCCCGAAGAGCAATGGTTACGAAGCCCTCCATGTGACCGTGATGAACGACAACGGTATGTGGGTGGAAGTGCAGATACGCTCGCGCAGAATGCACAACATTGCCGAGAAAGGTATTGCAGCCCATTGGATCTACAAGAGGGAAAATGAGAATGAAGTCGGCGAAAGCGAAACGGAAATATGGTTCAAGAGAATCCAGAGCGTGCTCGCAAACCCCGACATCAACTCCCTCGAACTGCTCGACCTTCTCCACAACGACATGGTCGAGACCGACATCAGTGTCTTCACTCCGAAAGGAGACACGAAGAAAATCAGGAAAGGAGCCACTGTGCTTGACTTTGCATACGCCATCCACACCTCAATCGGTCATCGTGCGATAGCAGCCAAAGTCAACCACCGCCTCGTGCCGCTTTCAACCATACTTCAGAACGGCGACCAGGCCGAAATCATCACCGCCGCTGAAGAAAAGCCGCAGAAAGAATGGCTGAACTTCCTAATCTCGGGAAAAGCCCGGAAAAACGTCCTCGACTATTTCAAGAGTTCAGACCCGTCGCTCAAGATTACCGTAAAAGAAAACAAAGACGGAGAGCACTCCTATATGGGTTTCCTCAAGATTTTCAAGAAAAAGAAGGACACGACAATAGCAAATGGAGAATACATATTCAACATCGCAGAATGTTGTCGTCCTATCCCGGGAGACGCGATTATGGGATTCTGGAGCGAAGACCGCAAGAGCATTACCATCCACAAAAAATCTTGTCCAAAGGCCCAGAGCCTCGCCTCTACTTTCGGAGACAGAATCGTCATTCCTCAGTGGTCGCAGTTTGAGGATAAGTCCTTCAATGTACGCATTTCCCTCAAAGGTCTCGACAGGGTCGGCATCCTCAACGACGTTTCCCGCTATGTGGCCTACGTGATGGGCCTCTCATTCTCAAAAGTGGCACTTGAGAGCAAGGACGGCATATTCAAAGGCTATCTCGAACTCAAAGTAAAAGACAAGCACGCACTTGACACTGTAATTAGCAAACTTTCAAAGATAGATGGAATGCAGAGTGTCGTAAGAACAGATTTATAGATGAAACTTAAGAATTTCATACCTCTTTTAGTGGCCCTCGCCATCCTCCTTCCGCTGATTTTCATTCCGGGAGGTTGCGCGAACACGTCAACTCCCCCTTCAGGAGGGCCTAAGGACACTATTCCTCCGGTAATCAAGAAAGTGAGTCCACTGCCGGGAGACACACTCGTTTCCAGAAAGACAAAGGTCGTCTTCACTTTCAATGAATATGTGAAAATCAAGTCTGCAGCCAACATCCTCCTCTCCCCTCCTCAGCAGAAGAGGCCTACGAGCAAGGTTAAGGAGAAGAGCGTCGTAATCTCATTTGACGAACCCCTCGACTCAAACCGCACCTATTCAATCGACCTTACGGGAGCCATCGTGGATAATAACGAAGGCAATCCTTTCCCGGGCTTTACCCTAGTCTTCTCCACCGGCAATAAAATCGACTCTATGGTTATGACTGGCACGGTACGCGACTGCTCGACCCTGCTCCCTGTGGAAGGTGTCACGGTCATGCTCTACAAAGATCACGCAGACAGCGCCATCTTCCTCCATCGTCCCGATGCCGCAGTCAAAACTGATGCTTGGGGCTATTTCGTCCTGCGCAACATTCAGGACACGCTTTACAGGGTCTATGCCGTCAAGGATGACAACAATAACTATATGTTCAATCCCGAGACCGAGAAGATGGCCTTCCTCGACACCCTTTTCCGTCCTACGAGAATGGTCAGCGACACACTCAAGGACATCCTGAAATACGATATGAAGGACACTCTCGGCTGTCTTGCCCGCACAAACGACATCGAACTCAGCCTATTCAAGCCTCGAAGCACAAAGCAGATGATAGTGAACAAGGTGCGTGTCGGTGCAAGGACTGCCTACATTACCTTTATGAGTTACTTCGCGGAGATTCAGGATCTCTGGTTCACGGGCTTCCCACGCTCTCAGGTCATACGCCAGTTCAATCCTCAACAAGACTCTCTGGAGATATGGATAAACAGCCAGAAAAAGATGCCTGACACGCTCAAACTCAATGTTCGCTACAAAAAAACAGACTCCCTCGGTGTGCTGAAAAACACTCTCGAAGAAATAAAACTCTACAACAGCGACCTCATTGCTGCATCCAAGAAAAGTTCACGCAAGGACCTCAAGCACACCGACACAATCGATGTGTTCACGGTTGAAGCAAAGGGGGAAAGAGTCGAGCAATATGGCTATGAATTCGAGTTCAAATACCCTCAAATCCTATTTGCCTGGGATTCTCTCAAACTCAAGGTAATCAATCCTAAGCAAAAAGAGAGTTTCGCCCAGTTCAATGTGATAAAGGACTCAACCAACCTGCGCAAATTCTCCGTAATGCCTAAGGACAAGTTCCTTAAAGGCTACGAGTACATACTCAAGGTTCCACATCGTCAGTTCAGGGACATAAACGGCTTCTACAACGACTCCCTCGAGGTCAAGGTATCCCTTCCAAACGATGACGATCTATCAACTCTCACCCTCAATATGACAAATGTGGGAGGCAAATACATTGTGGAACTGCTGAGTGAAAACCGCAAGACAAACATACGAACCTTCATAATCGAGAAAGACCAGAATTTGATTTTCCCTTATCTCAAAGAAGGCAAATACTGCATAAGAATCACTGAGGACAAGAACCGCAACGGTATGGTGGACACAGGTGACGTACTCGCCCACCTCCAGCCTGAAAAGGTGCTTTTCTTCAAACTCAAAGGCGACAACGAACTTCTCGACATACCGAAAAGGTCGGAAATTGAGCAAACAATCAATATAGGAGCAATGTTCAAATGATGAAGAAATTATTTTTATCTGTTTTGATATGCTGCCTTGGGGGTTGTTTCAGCGCATACAGCCAGAACTTCCCCGCTGAGGGAAGCAGTGAAGTGGTTCAAAGAGACCCTAAGGACGCCTACAAGATTCCTAATGTGGAACTTGACACCATAAAGGTATCGTCGAAACCCGCAATCAACAACTATATGCTTCTCGGAGTGTATGGAGGAGTCGGCGGCGGTTTGACATTCTGGAACCCGAGCATGAAGCAGGACCTCCAGTTCCTTCCTATATGTGTCGGTTTTACCTTCACGCACTATGAAAAGATGTTCGGTTTTCTTCCATATTTCGGTTTCCAGGCAGGAGCGGAATTTTGCACCGATGGTTACCGACTTAGGAAGGGATATGAAGTTTATGGCTTCACCGCCGTACGCCAACAGGTCATTCACGCCTACTATCAGGGACACATGCACTTTGATTTCTGGAAGATGAAGGCCATAGTAAACATCGGTCTGTATGCCGGTTACCGTCTTGCGATAAACAGGTGGAACGAATATGATCCGGAGCAGGGTATGGAGCAGTACAGAAGGGCCTTTGCTCCAAGCGACTACCGTTTCGACTATGGTATCAGGGCAGGAGTGGGCTTCGGCTTCGTCTTTGACCCTATTGAACTCCACATTACCGCAACCTACAAGCACTCTCTCCAGAGCATATATCATCCGGACTATCTCAGCAAAGACTATTACAGATTTGCCAATCCAATGGCATTCTATCTGTCTGTAGGCATACATTATCAGATTTCAAACCGCATCGGAAAGACACGTCAGCAACTTAAGAGTGAAGCGCGTGACATTTACGACAAAAGTTACTTCGATGGAGCATATAAGAGTCAAGGTAGGTGATATAGTCATCGCACACGATGCCCCTCTCGTTATCCAGACTATGCTCAACACGCATACCTCGGATATAGAGCAGTGCGTCCTTCTTGCCGCAAAGGCATTTGATGAGGGGGCGCTCATGGTGCGTATCACCGTGCCGAGCATGGCCGATGTGGATAACCTCAAGGAGATTCAAGACCGTCTCAGGGCATTGGGCTACACCCACCCTCTCGTTGCGGATGTCCACTTCAACAGCGACATAGCCATTGCGGCAGCCAAGGTTGTGGACAAGGTGCGCATAAATCCGGGCAACTTCCACAAAGACTTTAACATAGCCTGCCAAAAACTCACCGAACTCATTGAAGTCTGCAAGGAATATGGCACGGCTCTCCGAATAGGCATCAACCACGGCTCGCTTGGAGAGCGCATCACCAACCTCTACGGAAACACCCCTCTCGGAATGTGCAACGCCGCCCTTGAATGGATACATCTTTGCGAGAATGCGGGCTTCAAGAATCTCGTGGTTTCACTCAAGGCCTCAAACACCCTTGTAATGGTGGAAGCCTATAGGCTGCTTATGGAGCAGATGAAGAAAAACGGGATCGCCTACCCTCTCCACCTCGGAGTGACGGAAGCGGGAAGCGGAGATGCTGCAAGAATGAAGAGCGCAGCTGCAATATCCACTCTCCTCTCTGAAGGCATAGGAGAAACAATAAGGGTTTCACTTACCGAGGACATCGTGAATGAGGTGCGTGTAGGTAATTATTTCCTTGAAAGATATTCTCTCAAAAAACCTTCTGAACTTAAAAGTCTTTCAATCGCAAACAAGGGAGAAGTTCGCCAGGCGACGGCAGTCTATGGCCCGTTTGCAGACCGTGAAGAAGCCCTCCTGTGCTTTGCCTGTGATTTCGGGAAACAACTTCTCGACCGCAAGATAGACTCCCTGAAAGTAAGTTTTGAAGGCTTTGACGAGGATTTTGCACGCTATGCAGTGGATGAACTCCTGCAGGCCACAAGACGCCGTTTCTATCGTCCGGAATACATCGCCTGCCCCGGTTGCGGACGCACAATGTACAATCTCCAGAAGGCTCTCGCCCAGGTCCAGGAAAAGACGGCCCACCTTAACGGACTCGTAATCGCAGTTATGGGTTGCATCGTGAATGGCCCGGGAGAAATGGCGGATGCCGACTATGGATATGTGGGCGAAGGCGGCGGAAAGGTAAGCATATACAAGAAAAGCGAAAGAGTGCTCTGCCACATTCCCGAAGAGGAAGCCGTTGACAGACTGCTTGAAATCATAAACTCCCGACTATGACAAATCTCGAACAACTTCTGCAAGGTTTTTCCCCTGAAGACTCTGCTAAAATTCAGAGTGTTCACGCCCTCGCGTGCAAGGAACTTGAAGGCAGATTTCGTGGCCGTCAGACTGCTGATGAAACCACTCTCAAGCCCTTCATCGAACACCCTGAGAATGTGGCGCTGATTGTGAAAAACGAAATCGGTCTTGGTGCAGAGTGCATCCAAGCTGTGTTTCTCCACGAAACCCTGAGGTTCAATCCCACACTCAAGGTTACCGAGCACGACTATGGTCACGATGTTCTCGAGATTGCCAAAAACCTGTGTAAAATTTCGCAAATCAATCCAAGGGACACCCGTCTCGAGGCTGAGAACTACAAAAAACTCATTGCCTCATACAGTATGGATCCAAGGGTGATATTGCTCAAGATTGCAGACCGTCTAGAAGTGATGAGAAACCTCAACCTCTTCACCAAAGGCGGGGCTGAAAAGAAGGTGCTCGAGACTTATTTCCTCTACATTCCTCTCGCCCACCAGCTCGGACTCTACAATTTCAAAAGTGAACTTGAGGACATCTGCTTCAAGGTTTCCAACCCTGCAGAGCATCGCTACATCAACACGAAACTCAGAGAGGGCGTAAAAGAGAGGGAGAAACTGATGAGCCAGTTCATTGAGCCTCTGAAAGTGTCGCTCGACAACCTCGGCATCCACTACAAACTCAAGATGAGGACCAAGACCGCCTACTCCATTTTCCGCAAGATGCAGAAGCAGAAGGTCGATTACAACGGAGTGTACGATGTCTTTGCCATCCGTCTCATTCTGGATTGTCCTGGGGCTACGCGAGAGCAGGAAGTGGCTGAGTGCTGGAAGGTCTTTTCACTCGTAACGGAGAAATACGAACAGGACACAAAACGTCTTCGCGACTGGCTGACTAACCCAAAATCAAACGGTTACGAGTCCCTCCACATAACCATTCACAACGAAGCCGGCACTCCTCTCGAGGTCCAAATCCGCACATCCCGTATGGATGCCATTGCAGAGAGCGGACTTGCCTCCCACTGGTCTTACAAAGGCATCAAGCAGGAGAATGTGCTCAACGGCTGGCTGAGTTCCGTCCGTGCCCGACTTGAAAACAAATCTGCCGAGACCACCACTGATGAAGACCTCGGAGCAGACATATCTCTCAAGGAAATCTTCGTATATACTCCTACGGGTGAACTTCGCAGACTTGCAGCAGGCGCAACGGTGCTCGACTTTGCCTTTGAAATCCATACAAATGTGGGCTGTACCTGCACAGGAGGCCGAATCAATGGTAAGGCCGTTTCAATTGACACGCTTCTGAAGACCGGCGACACCGTAGAAATACTTACGTCAAAAACCCAAAAGCCGAGAGAAAGCTGGCTGAACATAGTGGTTTCTTCAAAGGCCAAGACAAAAATCAGACAGTGCCTCGCAAAAGAGGAATTCGACAAGGCTCAGGAAGGACGCGAACTTCTCGAACGCAGGCTCAAAAATTGGAAACTCACCCTGCGTGACGAAACCATACAGGAAATACTCAAGTACAAACAAGTCAAGACCTTGAATGAGTTCTACACCCTCATAGCCCAGGGACAGATTGACGTTGCCGACATAAAGGTTTGGATAACTGACGGAGTTCCGCGTATCGGCGAGGAACAGGAGAAACAGAGGACCAGGTGGGATGAACACAAAGCCGCGTCCGCTTCCAAAGGCGACATCCTTTTCAAGGGAGCGAACATCAAGGGTCTCGACTACAAGATGGCACAGTGCTGCAACCCTGTTTACGGAGACGAAATTATAGGCTTCGTAACCAGACTCGAGGGCATAAAGATACACCGTACATCCTGTCCTAACGCTATCAGGATGAAGGAGGCCTATCCATACAGGGTAATAGACATTGAATGGAACAGCAACCCTGCATCAAGCAGTTTCATCTCGCTTCTGAATATCACTACGAAACTTGAGGAATCCGCAATTAACGAGGTTATGACGGAGATTTCACGATTCAAGGCCACGATGAGAAGTTTCTCATTCAATGAAAACGCCCACGACAAGACCTACGACATCCAGACAAGAGTTGCGCTTGCGTCCGTGCTGGAAATCGACAAAATCCTGAGTGCGCTCCGCAAACTCAGATGTGTAATCAAGGCAAACAGAAGTCTATGAAACTGATTCTCTGCAGCGGTTCTCCAAGACGCCGCGAACTCATAACCGAAATGGGCTTGGAATTCACAATCGACAAGGAAACCTCCTATGTGGAGGATATGGCTGCACTTGTGGCAAAGTTCGAGAGCGAGGCCGGAGGAAAGTGCAGTGGCGAAAGTGGT
>JABUTT010000066.1 GCA_021443515.1 Bacteroidales bacterium | reverse complement strand
TCGTCACATCAACCCTCACCAGTTGATGAAAAACCTGCCTCAGTATGACTTCAGGGCATATTCGGGTTTTCTTACAAGCCTCGGTGCCTCGCTTCATCTGAGTTGGCATTTCGGGCTTTTCCAAAGGGATGAATTTGCTCTCGGAGTGTCGCTTATGGAGGATATAATCAGGGGTAATGCGCATCCACATCCATTTTGGGTTACCGAGCTTCAAGGTGGTACGGTGATTTGGAGTGGAAGAGTGCCCTACTACCCTACGAAAGAGCATATTGCCCAATATCTTTGGACATCTGTGGGAGCAGGAGCAGAAGGTGTCATCTTCTGGACTCTCAACCAGAGAAAGGCGGTGCAGGAAGGCGGCGAGTGGGGTATGCTCAACTTTGAAGGCAGACCTTCGGATCGTCTTGAAGAAACTGCGAAGGTGGCTGCGGCAGTAAAGGAAAATGCTCCTCTCTTTGAAGGGCTCAAACCTTACGAGCCGGATGTCACCATACTTTACAATGTCAAGTCCCTCCAGATGCAGAAAAGGGATTCTGACCTTTGGCCGAGTCCCGAGACAGGGAGAAAGGAAACATCTGTAATGTGTTCTCTCATAGCCTCTTACCAGGCTTTGGCTTCGTGGGGCATAAATGCTCAAGTTCGCGATATGGATAATTTTGACTGGAGCAATTCAGAAGGCCTCATAGCCATAATTCCCGATATGATTTGTATCCCGTCCGACAAGACAGAGGCGATAAGAGAGTTCGTTAAAAATGGCGGAAAACTCATCGTGACGGGTCGCAGCGGCTATTTTGACGAGAATATGCGTTGTGCCTTTATGGGCGGTCATCCTCTCGAGGATGTTCTCGGAGGCAAACTTCTCGAGTTCAAATATACGGATGACTATTTCAAGATTGGAGGTCTCGACTCTCATCTTTGGAGGGGCATAATCAGGCGTTCTGCCTTTTCTTCGGAGCCTGTTGCTTCCTACAATGGGGAGACATCTGCCATTTGGCATCCTTACGGCAAGGGGGAAGTGGTGTGGTTCCCTTCAATGATTGAACTTGGAGCATATCACCGCGATATTATTCCGCTTGCAAAATTCATCGGCAAGGAGTGCCGTAAAGTCATAGATAAGGCTCCATTCCACCTGTGCAAGCCTGTAAAGGGCGTACTGGCGCGTACAATGACCGATGATAATGGCAATATGCTTATAGTCCTCGTGAACAAAACCGGCAAAAAAGTACGTCTTCGCCCTTCTTTGCGTCTTGGCAAGTCTTCGACGAATATAATCTACGGAGGTGATGTTGCTTCTGTGCGCCGCTGCCGGATTGTCCTCAAAAAAGAAGCGACCGTGGTAATCTCCACAGCCGCCTCCAAATAAATATCAAACTCTTAGTTAATAGTCTTGTACTGTACCTTGAAGAGAACAGGGTAGTGGTCGGAAATGTAGTTTGTACCCTCGTGGGTGCAGTAATTTTTCCTATCCACCCAGTATCTTACAGGGGTAACGTCTCCACCAAAGAATATATGGTCTATAATCTTGTTTGTGGTGGTGTTATATCCATTGACAGTGCGGTCTCCGTCGGTCTTGTCGCCTGTGAGCGAAAGACGCGCGTAGGTCAGATTGTCCATCAGAGGCTTCAGTGCAACATCAGACTGGAGAGTGTTGAGGTCGCCCATAAAGAACACGGGGTCGCCGCTGCTCTTGAGGTCCGTGCGTCCGCATAATGTGCGCAAGCGGTTAATGCAGAGAGGGCTTGAATTCTCAACTGCAGTGCTGCTCTGGTGGTCGAAGTGGGTAGAGGAGAAATACACAATTCTATTGTCATTCTTGAGGTCTTGAGCCTTTACCCAAAGCGTGACTCTTCTGCAGGCTCCGCCCCATCCTGTATCTTTCGGCAACTTGTCCGGAGTGTCGCAGAGCCAGTAAAATCCCTTATCCACAATTTTGAAACGGTCTTTCTTGAGGAGTATTCCAACTGCCTCTCCGGATGAAGAAGTGAGGGCGGATCCGGTGTCACGGTTGATATGGTAAATCTCGTAGGCATAACCGAACTCTTTAAACAGGTCTTCTTCCTGCACGAACTTGAGTTCCTGCATACCAATCATATCCGGTTTGACGGTTTTAATGAAGTCGAAAACACCCTGTTTGCGGTATTTCCATGCATTGTTAGGGTCATCTTCGGTAGTGGAGATTCGGATGTTGAAACTGCAGACTACCATTTCATCAGGAAGAGTCGGATCATCTTCCTCCTCTTTAGGTGTGTCCTCGATTCCGCCGGGACCATATACGGGATAAATTTTAGGTGCCTTGGAGCAGCCTATTACCGCTCCAAGTACCATAATTAAAGTTAAAATCTTTTTCAACATAGTCTTCTGTATTACTTAACACATGTTTTTTGTGGATTGCCGCCGAGCTGTGACCAGTTAGAGCCGTGGCCTGTGGCAATACCTTTGACAGCGAAGAGGGTAGGACAACCATTCTTGTCTCCAACGCAGTAGATTGTACCGTCTTTGCCTATTGTAGGAGATGAACGCAGGCTGCTTGCAAGAACAATTTCAGATACCTTTGAACCATTCTCTGCTTCAACCATTACGAGTTTTCCGGCCTTAGAGTCATGGTAATAGATGTATCCTTTGTCGTCAATGGCAGGAGAGCCTGCGATGTCGTTGTCAGTTTCAACCGACCACTTGATTGTCCCGCTTGGAGTAATAGCTGTCAGTCGTCCCTTATCATCACCGCTGGTTGAGGTCGTTACATAAAGTGTGCCATCCTGGCCTATTGCGATACCATCACTACTGTAGCGGCTGTTTGAACCTTGTACTCCGCATACCCAGTCAGGGTTATACTTTGTTGTTCCATCTTCAATAAAGCTTGCGGCATCGTAGCAATAAACAACGCTTGGCGTGCTTACTCCCGAACCTGCACTTGCAACCACTGTGTAGAGGATGTAAACCTTTGTGCCGTGAATTGCCATCTGGCTTGAGGCACCACTTTCATAACCTGCACCGAGAGCCTTAGGGCTGCCCTGGTTGGCGGCTGCTCCGAGATATTTCCAGTGATTTGCACTGTCCTGGAAGAATACCCTTCCACCATAACCATCGTTGCAGTGGGTGAAGATATAGTTGTTTGAAGAGAAGGCTACTGTGCCGCCATAGTTGCCCTGTTTGAGTTGGAGCATCTGATGGAAGCTTCCGTCGGACTTCTTGAGAATGTGGGCATTGTCCTGATTGCCGTAGGTAGCCCACATATCAGGATAGTTGGCCTGCTCAGGGTTGTACTTGGTCGAGAGGAAGACATAATCTCCGATAACGACAGGAACAACATTGATGTAGCGAGCATTTCCGTATGCAAAGTACCATCCTTCTTTTCCGTCAGGAGTAATGCAATATACGCCCGATTCATTCTTGCCGACAGTTGCCTTGTAGTCCAGTTCGTTATAACCTACTGCCACGAGAATGTTTCCTGTTGCAGGGTCAACGGTAGGACAGCCTGAAGTACAGTCCTTGGTCTTGTTGTTCTGATATGGGTTAGGGTTGCGTTTGTTTGCATCGAATGTCCACTTCTTGTTGCCGTCTGTGTCAAATGCCACGAGATTGTAACCTGAAGAGAATACATAGATGGTAGAGCCGTCAACCGACATTGCAGGAGATGTAAACTTCACGAAAGCATCATTATCGTCGTATGGCTGTTCCCATTTGAGTTCAAGGCTGTATGGGTTCTTCTGTACATTGACAACGACTGTCTTCTTCGCCGTGCCTTTCTTGTCGTCTGTAACCACGAGGCTCACAGGAATCTCACCGAATGCGGTAAATGTGAACTTCGGATTTTGCTCGGTCGATACGGTTGTGCCGAATGTCCATTCCCAAGCGACAATCTCGCCGTCGGCATCTGTGCTCTTGTCGGTAAACTGTACACTCTCACCTGCTATGATTTCGGTAGGAGAGTAGGAGAAGTCAGCCACAGGACGGATGTTGGTGTCCCTGATTTTCACTGTCTTCGTGCATACACCTTCATAGTTCTTCTTGTCGGTATAGACAATGGCTGTGAGTTTGATTTCGGCATCGCCTTCAGATGAGAAGTTGAAAGGTTTTGGCTGAATGGTCCAGGAAACGGTGGAACCACATTCCCACTTGCAGGATGTAATCTGTCCGTTTTCTGCGTAGGAAGTATTCACGACCTTGATGTCTTCGTTTACTTCATACTCGGTCTTATCTGTTTCAAACGAGGCGTGAACCACAATTTTAGGTTCCCTCGAGCAAGATGCCAGCACCAGAATACCGGCCGCAATTGCTATTTTTGATATGGTTTTCATATTGATTACTTGCTTGGTGTGAATGAAATCCAACCAGGGTTCTGGCTGAGGTTAGGGTTTTTCTGCTGGGTTGGCTCAGGAATAGGGTAGAGATACATATTCTCATTCCACTTGCGAGGAAGCCTGTAGTAAAGAATATATCCTCCGTTAGGGTCGTCAGAAAGTTTCTCAATCTTCTGGTCGAGTTTGTCGTCAGGGTCATCTGATACCACCATTCTGATTTTTCCGCTTCCGCTTGAAGAACTCTTTGTCACATATACATCTGCAACGCCGTCCCCGTTCATATCGAGTTCAGTGTCGAGAGCAGGGATATACACGCCGTCCCACTTCACATTCTGCCAGTTCTTGCCGAGAGCCCATCTCTTGAGGTCGTTGAGGCGGAAACCTTCGAAGAACAACTCTATTGCCCTGTCGCGGCGAACCTCGAGGATGCAAGGATCGGTGATGTTAGGGTAGAAGGTGTTCTTGAGGAAGTTGTCCACGACAGTCGGCTTGTTGTCGAGGTCGCCTCCCTTTATTCCTGCCCTTCTGCGGAGAGTACCGATAGTCTTTGACCAATCATCGTCGGTGATTGTGCCAAGTTCAGCTTTTGCCTCTGCATAGTTGAGGAGAACCTCTGCGTAACGAATGTAAGGGTAGTCGTTAGTGTTTGACCTCTTGTCCTCGTAGGCAACGTCGTCAATGACCAGTTTGGTAATCTGGTAACCGGTGAGAGTGTGGCCCGCAAAGTTCGCAGAAGTCCGGGTATAATTGCCATTGGCGTCTTTCATCGTGTAGTCGGCGCCCCTTATGGTCTGGCAAAGACGATAATCACGGTTCTTGGTCTCTTCATCAAATGTCTTGTAGGCTCCGAGGCTGTTCTTTTCATTGTAGGTTGTACCGTCGATATTGAGGTAAGTCTTTGCGAATGAACGTGTCATACAGCAGTGAGGACCATAAGAAGACGAGTTGAGGTACCAGTTCGCTTCGCCAAGGTGGGTGTCGTTGAGCGTGAGGGCAAGCATCACTTCTTCGGTGACTGTCTCTTCGCTGATGAAAAGGTCACGATATGCGCCCCTTCCGCCTGCTTCATAATTATTGGCAGTTGTGTGAATCTTGTAAGGGCCATTCATAATCACCGTGTGAGCGGCTTCTGCAGCCTCCTCAAGAAGAGTCTCCCAACTGAGGGTGCAGCCCTTGAGATAATCGTCGCCATACTGGCTTCCGCCACTCTTGTGGTATTTTCTGAAGGTGCCTTCAAAGAGGCAGATACGTGATTTGAGAGCGAGGGCAGTCCACTTGTTGACGGTGTTGCTGCTTGCTGTAATGCCTTTCTCCGTGATGTGCTCGTAAGCATAGTTGAGGTCGTCGATTATGTTGGAAATAATCACGTCACGATTGTCGCGAGGAGCATAGAGCTGGTCGCTGTTAGGGTCGAGAGGCCTGTCAATCCAAGGCACCTCGCCGTATTTCACGAGTTTGTCGTAGTAGAGATAGGCGCGGAAGAATTTTGCAATACCGGTGTAGTTGTCTCTTGTCACCTGATCTACTGCAGGGTCAGTGTTATATTGGATGAAATAGTTCACATTCCTGATTGCAGTCCAGCTCCATGAAGTCGAAGTGTTCTCGGTGTATGCGCCCAATTCGTAGGCTCCGATATTGTTTTTTGCAACATTGTCGCCCGTGGTGTTTATCTTGAAGTAAGCGTCTTTCTGAGGAAGGTACTCATAAAAACTGTAGCAGTAACTCTTAAGACCGAATTCCGTTCCGAAAATGATTGAACGTCCGGTTTCTGCCTTCGGGTCCTCTTTAAGATTGCAAGAAGAAATTACCGCAATAACTGAAAGTATGTATAATATCTTTTTCATATTGCCTTAAAATGTTATGTTGAGACCTATGCTGAAAGAACGCATTGTAGGGTAGTTGTAGCCGTCACCCTTGCCGGAAGCGAGAGTCGTGTCGGAATCGAGGATGTTGGCTGTAACGTCAATGTCGCGTGAGTATTTGTAGAGAGGAGACCACGTAAAGAGGTTTTCTCCCGAGAAGAAGATGCTCAGTTTCTGCAGTTTGATGCGACCTATGAGTTCTTTAGGGAAACTGTAACCGACCTGAAGATTCTTCAGACGGCAGTATGCTGCACTTTGGAGATAACGGGAGTTGGCATTGTTTGTACCCTTGTAGAATGCTCCATAGTAACCGGTGTAACGAGGCAGGTAGGCGTCAGGATTGTCTTCAGTCCAATAGTTGCCGAGATGCCATGTAGGAACCTGGTTGTAAGGGCGGTTATACTGGCCCCAGAACATTGAGGACTCGTTTGACGGATACCAGTCTCTCTTTCCGATACCTTGGAAATAGGCGTTGAGGAAGATGCCGTTCCATTCCAGGTCGAAGCCGAAACCATAGACGTAGCGAGGCTCGCTGTTACCTATGATGCGGCGGTCACCCGGATCACTGACTGTGTTGCTTCCTTTATCGAGATAGCCGTTGCCGTTGAGGTCCTCGAACTTGATGTCGCCCGGATAGTTCACATAAGACTCGCTGAGTTGCATAAGGTTGTTGAAGTGGGTCTGGCCCGCAGCCTCTGCAAGTGCCTGGTCTCTGTCAACTTCTTCCTGGGTTTGGTAGAGTCCGTTTGAAATGAAACCCCAGATTTCGCCAATGGTCTGACCGGCATAATAGTCTCCGAGATTGCCTGTTGCATTGTTGAACTTGTCAATCTTTGAAACATAGTCAGATAGAGAAGCCTTGATTGAATAATGGAAAGGCTTTCCTCCGGCATCAAATCTGTCCGCCCAACTGATGTTGAGTTCATAACCCCTTGTGGTCATTTCTCCGTAGTTGCCCTTTGGAGAAGATGCACCGAACACTTCCGGAAGGGTAGGTCCCACGCAGAACATGTCGAGAGTCTTGCGAATGTAGCCGTCAGCAGTTAAGTTGAGGCGACCTCCAAGGAAACCGAGGTCGAGACCAACGTCACCCGTTACGGCAGTTTCCCAAGTGAGTGAATCAGGAATGGTTGACGGAATGCTTGTGACTGTAGGTGAAGATCCATTGATGACCAGAGGCGATTTGTCAAGTGTGAACAGTTCCTTGTAGAGATAAGCCTTCACGTTGTTGTTTCCAAGACCTCCGATGGAAGCGCGAATCTTGATGTTGCTCACGGCCTGCTTAGAGACGTTGAACCAAGGCTCTTCAGACAATCTCCAACCTGCGGAAACAGAAGGGAAGAATGCCCATTGTGAATTGTCCGGGAACTTGCTTGAACCGTCATATCGCCCGTTGATTTCAACGAGATAGCGGTCTGCGTATGCATAGTTGAGACGGAAGAACACGCCTGCATTGCGCCATTTTGTCCAGTTTCCTTCGGTGGTTTTTTCACCTGAAACTATCGAACCGTCTTCGATTGTCACACCTTCAGCGAGTTGGATGTTCTCGACGCTCGAGTCGATGAGGTCATTTGCCCTTGCGTATGTTCTCTTGTAACTCTCCTGCTCGTAGTTGAAGCCGACGAGAGCCTTGAAATAGTGCTTGCCTGCAAAGGTCTGCTCATATTCGACAAATTCATTTGTAGTGATATAGGTGTAGTCGTAGAAGGTTTCGCTCATATAGGACTGAGTACCGTCTATTGTCTCGATGACTCCTAATGTCTTGGAGTAAGGAGTCCTCACCATCCTTGTGTTTGTGGCGTTGTGGCGGGAGTTGTAGGTAAAGTCCGCGTTGATGCGAAGACGGTTGTCGAAGAAGTTTGCCAGAGCGGTGAATGTGGTCTGAGTCTGGTTATTTTCATAAATACGCCTGCTCTTTCCGTAAAGTTGGTCACCGATAGAATACACAGCCGAATAGGTCATTGTACCGTCCGGGTTGAAGAGAGGTGAACTTGGGTGACCTTCATCCGCTATGGTTCTCCATACGTTACCGTTACCCTCGCCGTAAGTTACCGGGAATACGTAATTTGTGTAGGATATTGAAGTGTTGTTCGAGAGTTTGAGCCAAGGAACAATCTGGTAGCTCATCTTCATACGGCCGTTGTACATCCTGTATTTTTCAGGGTTTATAGTAGTGTCGAAAAGACCGTTGTTGTCGTAAAGACGGCCTGAGAAATAGTATTCGAATTTATCGTCACCTCCGCTTACCGATATGTTGTGAGTCTGGGTAAGAGTGAAATCCTTGTAGAGGGCGTCGTAATAGTTTGTACCCTTGTGGTAGTAAACCCAACGGCCTGCAGAGCCTATTGTGCCGTCGCTGACCACTGTTTCATAGTAGCCTGCATCCTTGTGGCGCTTGTATTCCTGAAGCCATGCGAGAGAGAACTGCTGGGTTTTGTTGATGTTGCTCGGGTTGCTGAGTTTGTAGTTGTACCAAGCATCATAGAACATGGATGCGTAGGTGTAACCATCTGTGACAACATCAGGAATGCTGGTAGGTGTTTGGAAAGAGATGTTGGCAGAATAACTTACCTTTGCCCTGCCTTTCTTTGCAGTCTTGGTGGTGATAATTACAACTCCGTAAGGGGCGCGGGCACCATAAACGGCGGCAGATGCGGCATCTTTAAGTATGGACACTGACTCAATATCGTCAGGGTTGAGCAGACTTGAATCGCCTTCCACACCGTCAATGAGAACGAGCGCGCTACCGCCTGCTCCCACACTTGTCTTACCTCGGATGTTGAATGATGGCGAAGAGTTCGGACGGCCGTCGGTGAATGTCAGGTTGAGGCCAGGGACCTGTCCCTGAAGCATCTGTGCGACATTCGCGTTTGACCTGCCTTCGAAAACTTCGGATGTTACTTGATCCACCGAACCAGTGAGATTGGCTTTTTTCTGGGTGCCATAGCCCACAACGACAGTTTCCTGAAGGGCGATGCTGTCGTCAACGAGGACTATTTCCAATTGAGATTTACCTGCTACCGGTGTTTCCACGGTGCCGTAACCGATGAATGAAACGACGATGATGTCGTCCGGCTTGACATTGTCAAGTTCTGCAACGCCGTCAAGATTCGCCACTGTGCCGATTGTGGTGCCTTTGACTGCGACACTTGCGCCCGGCAAAGGACCGAGATTGTCCTTGACGGTACATTTGACCTTCATTGTCTGCGCGCTCAGCGATGCCGAGACAAGAACTGCGATGGTCAGAATGAATGTTTTGAATAGTTTCATATATATATATTATAGGGTGTTATTAGTGTTATCTAAGTGTCAGTTGAGAGTTATTCTACCCTCACAAAGCCCTCTTCTCCTCCCTTCCACTTGTAGAGATGGAGGTTTGCGAACTGTTTCTTTGTCTTTTTTTCTTTGCCGTTTTCCGAAATGTAGAACAGGCCCTTGCCGAGAGGTGCGATACCGGTCGTGCCGTACTCGAACTTCCATCCATGGATACCGTCTTGGTAATATCCATCATCTCCCATGCTGAGAACGAGACCTTCTTCTCCGTTGAGACCCTTGAGAGTCGATTTGAAAGGTTTTTTTCTGCAGTCAATCTGGAAAAGGTTCCAGTTGGGATATTGCTGTTTCTTTCCGGTGTAGGCGGCTGCGAATATGCAGTGGGTTTCCTTGTCGTAGCAAAGTCCCTGCAGTCCCCATTCGGTGTTGCCTGTAAGGAAGAAGTATTTTGCATAGGGCTTTGCCGGACCGCTTCGGTGGAGTGCATTTGCCATTAACGGTTGTTCGTATTTCTCCCAGTCGGTGACATCGTAGCAAAGAATGACCTGATAGTCGTTGTCCGGTCTGGATGTCTCGGAATATATGCCGTAAGCGATGTAGAGATAGTATTTTCCTCCTCTTTTGCCTATCGCAGGAGCGAAGGTCACTCCGTCGATTCCGCTGCAACCGTAACGATGAGGGTCGCCGTAAACTCCCGTGGCGTTAAAGTCCTTGAGTGCTTCTTTGATTTCGACCGTTGTCATCGCTGTGGCAGCGTCTTGCTCAGGCTCCGTCACCTTTTCGGGGTCTATGATTGCGATATAGAAACCGTCCCTTGTGTCATTGGTCACGCCGAGGGTTTTCATGATGTTTGCCCCTATCGAGTCGTGCTTGTATTCAATTGAAGCATAGATTTTGCCATCCTTTGGATTGAGACTCATGCAACCGAGGTGTCCCGTGATGTTTACAAGGGAGCCGATGAGGTTTCCTTCAAGGTCGGTTTTAATGAATGATGTGGTGAATGACATATAGGCTTCGCCCTTTTTAGTATCGACGACAATGCCTTGGATGTGGTTTTTGCCCTGCAGCCCTGAGTAGATGTTTTTAGGAAGGTCTCTTGCAGCGGCGTCAAGAACGAGTATGATGAGAAGTATGGTAGTAAACAGTTTCTTCATTGTCGGGTAGTTTTTAGGAGGAATAGTTTTGTGGGCGTAGTTCCCTCTATGCGATAACAAAGATAAAAAAATGTGGTATATTTGCGACTTGAAATTTGAATTATGTCTAAAATTACGAAAATATTTATAATTTCTCTCTTAATTATGGTTTTTGGGGGCCTTTTTGCGGCTGCTCAGACGGTGATTGAGAATAAACTTTCATTCGACTCGACTGTCTATAATTTCGGGGACATAATTTCCGGCACGGGCGAGGTTTCCTGCACTTTCACTTTCAAGAACATTTCCGACAAGCCTGTTGCAGTCTATACTGTGAATTCTTCTTGCGGATGTACAATCCCATCTTGGAGCAAGGACCCGATTCTCCCTGGCAAAACCGGCCAGATTAAGGCTGTCTATAAAAACGACGAAGGCCCTGTAACCTTCGACAAGATACTCTCCTGCTACATTTCGGGTCTCGACAAGCCGGTTAAACTCCACGTGAAGGGTACTTGCTACAGCAAGGCTGTGTCTCTCGAAGACAGGTATCCCATTTTAATTAAAGGCACGGACGGCAAGACTGTGGCGGGTTTCAAAAAGGACGCCTTCACTCTTGGTACCGTGGCTCTCGGCAAGGAGGCTCAAGAAGAAATTGAGGTGGCGAATCCGGGACGCAAAACGGTAAAAATCGCATTTGAAAATGTTTCTGAAGGCCTTGTCATTGAGCCTGTGGAGGTTGCTTCGGGCAAGGTTGCCGTAGTGAGTGTTGTGCAAAAGCCGGTTGAGGGACTTTGGGGCTCGAATACCTATTATGCGACTCCGGTTGTCTTGGACTCAAAAGGGAAAACGATATCGAAGGGGACTCCTCTTTCGTTCACATTCTTCACGATTGAGGATTTCAGCGATTACACCACTGCTCAAAAGGTTCAGGCTCCCAAGCCAATGTTCGATAAAAGCACCGTTTTCGCAGGCAATCTGAAGTCGTCTTCAAAGCCTGTGGATGTGGTTTTCAAGTTCACGAATTCAAGCAATAAACCACTTGTAATCCATAAAGTCGATTGTCCGGAGGGTGTTGTGTGCAAGTCTTTCCCTGCCGAAACCAAGGGCTCTGGTAAGGGGACGATGACATTTACTTTCGACCCTTCAAAAGCAGGGGAGGGAGAGGTCAGTCTTATGATTTCTCTCACCACGAATTCCCCTTCAAGACCTGTCGTTAACCTATTCATCGCAGCCATCATCAAGTAATGGAAATACATATACTGATAGAATCATTTAAAAGCGCATTTCTGGTAAGCGGCCTCGTCATTATTATGATGATGCTAATCGAGAGCATAAACATAGGTGGCAGCAGTCGTTTCATTAAATATTTTTCCAAATCACGCGGGGCGCAGGTCATCTTGGGCTCGTTTCTCGGAACCATTCCGGGCTGTATGGGAGGTTTCGCCTCAGTGAGCCTCTATACCCACGGAATGATTTCTTTCGGAGCATTGGTTGCGATGATGATATCTTCCAGCGGAGATGAGGCTTTCGTTATGCTTGCTATGATTCCCGACAAGGCTCCATGGATATTCCTCGGACTCTTTGCTTTGGCTGTCGCCGTGGGGTTTGTGACTGATTTTTTCGTAAAGAGACCCCATCATTGTGAGGAATGGGAAAAGGCCTCGGCTGACTCGATTTCATTCAAGGGAAAACGCAGCCTGACGTGGCAGAGAACGCTTATGATTGTAGGCCTTGTCGCCTTCAACATTTGCCTTGTCCTGGGTTTTCTCGAACATGAGGAAAGTCATGCGATTGAGGGCTCGGCGGGTATAAATTTTCTTAGTGAAGAGTGGATGTATTATATGTTCGCCGGCCTCGGATTAGTGCTTTTGGCGCTTCTCTGCATAGGCTCTGATGAATATGTCGCTCATCACTATTGGCATCATATCGTGGTTCACCATTTGCCTAAGGTTTTTATGTGGACTTTCGGCACGGTGCTTCTTATTGG
>JABUTT010000139.1 GCA_021443515.1 Bacteroidales bacterium | reverse complement strand
ACAAAGACAACCTCCGGATGGAGCATAGTGAACCACTCGCCGACAAGTTCAGTACTTGCACTTCCGACAGTGAATCCGCCTCCGTGGATGAATACCATTACTGGCTTGTTCTTGATGTCGTTTTGGCCGGTAAATACGTTAAGATAGAGGCAATCCTCGCTAAATGTGTCGCTGTCATTTTCCTCCATGTAGGCGATAGGCATCTTGCCATAGTTGTAAGCCTCATATACGCAGTCGCTGGCATCCGGAGCCACGGGAGCCTTGAAACGGAGCTCTCCGACAGGAGCCTTTGCGAACGGGATGCCTTTCCAAGATGCGATACCTTTGAACGCTGCACCAACGAAAGTACCATTCTGGCATTTTACAGCCATACTTTTGTCGTAATTGCCGTCGGTGATTTCTTGGTTCGCACCATAGTCACGACCCTGCAGAGCATAAGAGACCTTTTTGCAACCCGTGAGAAGCATCGCGATGGCTGAAACAGCCAGCATCAGTTTGAAAACTTTCTTCATAAATTTTATAAATTGTGATTATTGTTAAATGGTTTCTTACATTCCAAAATATGACAATTCCTCATTTGAAACGGTAAAGTTGTTGTAGGTAGTCGACAACTCATACTTGAATAGAGGCTTGAGAGTGTTGTGGTATTTTGTAAGGTAATTTTCCTGTGTGAAAGTCTTTCCGTCTTTGTCGAACACAATCACATTCTGTTTTTCCACGTCGTAACTTGCAACAGGAACTCCGTCAATGGTTGGTACACCTGTCTTTGCAAAACTCTCCCAAACTTCACCTACGTGTTTATACAGACCCTCATAGTCTCCAACACGGAATTCCTTTTCGATAGGGCCATTGAATACGAAGTACTCTTCTGCTCCGTGGGCTGCTCTTTTAAGCGGACCATTGGATGGATAGGCGAAATAGTAAAAATAGGTGTTGCCGTGAGTGGAAAGAATATCTGCTAGCTGGCGGTGTCCTGTGCCGAAAGTGATTTCAGTCATCAGGGCCTCGATAGCGAAAGTTTTGCTCATACCTTCGTTCATGCGGTCTGCGATAAAATTGTTTACAATAGTCAAATCTTCCTCATTGTCTCCAATTTCTGCAAGGAGTTTTTCAAAACGGCTCGTCATCCAAGGCTCGAATGCTTTTTCTGTACCGGCCTCATCACCCTGCTTGCAGCGATCGATGAAGTAGCGACATTCTTCTGCATTGTAACCTTGCATTATCGTTATTCCGTTTGATTTTCCGTTCTTGAAATCTTCCATAAGGTCTGGACTGAGGAAGCCTTCTTCGACAGCAGGGCCATAGGTGTGGCAGGCTGCAGTTATGTCCAGCATGTGGTCGATGATATCCTGAGTTGAAACATTCAGAATGTCATTCATATCCTTTGCGCCAAAAGTCTGAAGCAGTGCTGCTGCGGCAGGTTTTGTGGTTTCTTTAGGGAAGATGGCACCGGGAACGCCACTTTCCATAATAGCTTTATTGAAAAGTCCTTTTGCTTCGTCTATCACGGTAAGGACACAAGTTGAGAAACTGCCTGCAGACTCGCCGAAAATCGTTACGTTGTTTGGATCTCCGCCGAATTGGGCAATATTCTGATTGATCCACTTGAGCGCCATAATCTGGTCTTTAATGGCGTTGTTCTGTGAACCGGCAAAAGCCTCGCCACCTGGGATGTCCTCAAAATTGTTGAATCCGAGGAAGTGGAGTCGGTACTCGATAGATGCGACAACGAGGTCAGGGTGCGTCTTTGCAAACAACTCGCCGATGAGTTCGCCACTTGCACTTCCCAAAATATAACCGCCACCGTGAATCCACACCATTACAGGCTTGTTCTTGATGTCGTTCTGGGCTGTAAAGACGTTCAGATAGAGACAGTCCTCGCTGTAAGAATCGCTGTCGTTAGGAGCCGAAAATGCGATAGGCATCTTGGCATAGTTGTATGCTTCATATACGCAGTCGCTTGCATCCGGAGCCTCCGGAGCCTTAAAACGACGCTCGCCGATAGGAGCCTTTGCGAATGGAATACCCTTCCATGCGCCGACCTCCTGGGTCTTAACACCTACGAAAACACCGTTCTGGCATTTTACAGCCATACTTTTGTCGTAGTTGCCGTCGGTAATTTCTTTGTTCGCACCATAATCGCGGCCAAGCATCATGAGATATTCTGCATTGCTTATGCAACCGGTGAGAAGCATCGCGATGGCTGAAATTGCCAACAGGGTTTTGAAAATAGGTTTCATATTAAAGATTTTCTTCTTTAGTGATACTTATATCTTTTGTTAGAATCTTTCCTATCATAAAGCGGTTAAAACATAAAATGCAAATATATAACTTTTCCATAAATTTCATCGTGTTTTAACTGTTTGAGGGAACAAAAAAAACCGAGCCACGAAATGCGACTCGGTTCTTTATGAGAGAATGGGAGAATGCCTCCCGAAAGAAGATTATTTCACGGTCTTGATGACAGGTGATGTGCCTGCTGCACCTGCAATACGGCAAGTTCCGCCTGTAGGCTTGCTTGCAAATACGTTTGCAGTTCCGGTGTAGTTGGATACGCAGCGCATTCTGACTACGACTTCCTGTGCCTCTTTGGTGTAAACAGCATCGAAATTGACGTGAGTGTTGGAAGTTGCTGTTGTAAGTTCAACATTGTAAGTAACATCAACAGTCTTGGTTTCTCCTTCAACAGTGGCTGCCTGACCTGTAGGGGAATCCTTACCTGAGACAGTTACAGTCTGCAGTGGGAATGCAGGAACCCAAGTGTCGCCATCGTACCATTCAACCACCCAGTAACGCATACCGGTTGCCGAAATTCTTGAGATATAATCGACATTGATCTTTGTTCCGGCTTTAACGGTCTTGGTAGGAGTAACGGTAAACTGGAAGTAATCGCCAACCTGAACGCCTGTTACGTATGGATGACCTGTTGAACCTACTACCATAGTAAACTTACCTTCTGTATCCAGAGCGGTTTTGTCAATTGAGTAGTATTCAATTTTGCCATTGCCCTTGATATTTGCAGATGCATATTTACCATGTGTTCCGGCAGTTTTTGCTTCTTCACTATTTCCAAGGTCCCAAGTTGCTCCGTGAGTACCTGCTTTGTAGGTGTCGGCGGTAAAGAGCCATTCAGCATAGTATGGGTCAATTACTTCAGAAGCGCTTCTCTCAATGAGAGTAAGGTCGTCGATACGGAATATCTGCTTGATGGTTGAGTGGAAGCGAAGAGTTACCTTTGTTGCACCGCTTGGAACAGCGAATACTTCTGTTTCAGTCCATTTCCAATTCTTGGATGCCACGAGGTCATCGAGAGATGTCCAATCAGTCTCATTGTCGAACTTGTAGGCGACCTCGAGATGGTTGTCGTTGCAGTTCACGATGTCACCATAAAGACCAAGACCGAGCTGGAGAGCTTCGATACCTGATGCTATGGTAATGTCGTTTACATAGAAGAATGAGTTTGGAAGACCTTCTGCTGTATCATTTCCAAAGTAAATGTTACCAAGGTTTGAATTGGTGTAGCCAGGGATGTACGCAACGTCGTAAGTGGTGTAAGTTCCGCTTGATGTGGTGCTGCCCTGGTTGCAGGTAGCACGAACATCCACCTTGCTTCCGCCTGAGTAGGTTACGGTTGCGGCACCGCTTCCGAGAGTCTTCCATACCTTGTTTGCAGTCATATTGTCGAGAGTGGTGGTTGCGCTTACGACACCTGCAGTTTCATAGTAAACTATATTTGAAGGGAATGCGAATGAAGGTTGAACAACTGTGAGAACGCTCTCAATGTTTTCTTCCGTGTTGTAGAATCTGATTGTTCCCCTGCGCTCTGCTCCCGAGTCATTCATAGTAGCCTTGAAGTTCTTTGAAATGACTTCAACGCTTGCTGCCTTCACGAGAGTAGGAACTTCCGTAATCCAAGAGTCTGCTATTTCAACTTCAACAGGGACATTTGCCTGAACTGAAACAGGGAATTCGAACTCAGTGCCATCAATGTCGATAGTATTGCCACCAATGACGCTGATGAGTGGTTCAAGTTGCTGTGAAGGTGGAGCCTGAACTACGACGATTCTCTTCTCGAATGGACCGCCGACGATGGTAATTGCGCCTTTGCGAAGTTCTGCAGTGGCATTTGTGTCAACGATTACCTTAATTTCGGAAACCTCATCTTTCACACCATTTTCAGGAGAGAACTTAATCCAGTTGTCGGCAGTTGTAAGAGTCCAGTCTCTTGAAACCTTGAGTTTGAATGCAACGGTATCAGCCACGCTTGGCTCTGCAGGGAAGAGGATGGTGTTGTCTTCGATGCCTTCGATTTCAAACTTGGTCTCAGGAACGTCTCCGCCTGTGCCGTCACCTACATACAAACAAGCGATGACAGGTGAAGTTCCTTCTGCGCCCGCAATACGTACTGTACCGCTGTTAGGAGCGCTGAGAGGACCTGTGCCGCTTGCCTGAGTATTGAATGCACAACGCTGGCGAATCATAATCTTACCTACGTTGGTATTCTTCTTATAGGTGTATTTTGCATTTACGGCTACGTTTGTGCTACCGTCAGGGAACATTGTGATGTTTGCCTTGAAAGTGGTGTCGCGACCGCTGATCTTTTCTTCAATGGTCTCGCCTTCCCACATATCGCACCAGTCATCGCCATCGAACACTTCAACATTCCAATACTTGTGACCTGTTGCAGATACACGAGTGATGTAAGAAATGCTGATGATTGTTCCGGCAGGAATGTTCACTGTAGGCACAGAGAAGAGGAAGTAGTCGTCAGGCCAAGCGCCTGTGATATAAGGGTGACCCGTACTTCCGACTGTCTTTGCAAACTTGTTGTTGACATCGGCCTTGATACCCTTTTCGCCACGTACATAACCTATGAAGCCGACTCCCTGAACATTTGCAGGAAGAGCATTCTCCTCGAGGAATGGAGTCTGATATTTGGCCATTTCGGTGGCGTTGAACAGCCATTCTACCTTGAGTCCTTCAAGTTCAGCACCTATACCTTCCTGCTTAACGGTAAGAACAGCCACAACTTCAGGATACTGAGTTGCAGTGACGGTAATCTTGCCATCGCGCGTATTGTAGGTAGCGTTTTCCTCTACGCTGAAAGAAACCTTGTCGTCCTTCTTTTCAACGCCGCTTATCCACGTTTCAGAGCAGGAAACAGTCCATTCGGTGTTTGAAAGAACATCTACAGTGTAAGATGCTGCAGTCTTGTTGATAGTCTTGGTGCTTTCGCTGAAACGAACTCTCGGAGAGTCTTTCTCCTGGGTTACTGTGAAGACAGACTGGTATTCTTTGCCGTCAACCAAAATCGTGAAGAGGGCAGAACGGTCAACCATACCTGTGTAGGTATTAACCACGAAACGGATGATACCGTCGCCTTTTCCACCATCTTCAGGGAAGACCTTAACCCAGTCATAATCCTCCATGGGTATGAATTTCCATTGCTGGTTGGAGCGGATGGTTACAGGAATAGGACTTCCCGCAGAGGCTCCAAGGCAGTCAACAGAGATGCTTGTCTTGTCGCCCTCGATTGTGAAGTAAGGGTTGGCAGGAGCAATCTCTTTCTTACAGCTGCTGAAGACCATAAGTCCGGCAACTGCCACGAGTGATAATATTTTACTTGTGAATTTCATAATTCTTGACATTAGTTTTCATCTCTGTATTCAAGTTTCCTGAATGCGTGTGGCCAAGGTGAGCCTGCATCCTTTGCGATAGCCTCACCACTCCACCATACAGGCAGTGTCATAAGGTTGTCATCAGTAGATGAACCGCCCATTCTCTTGATTTCCTCGAGATAGTGGGCATTGTTGTTAGAAATAGCGATGATAGGATAAGGCATACGTGCGCAGAACTTACCGCCGGTAGCGTTCTTTTCCACAACACCTTTACCAATCTTGATTTCAGGATAGCCTGTACGACGCATCTGGTGGTACATTTCCCAACCGGCAACCCAGAAGAGAGAAAGCCATTTCTGCTCTGCGAGTCTCTGCTCGGTGCCGTCCCAGGCAATTTTAGGATCAGCGATAAGAGCGGCGATGTCTGCATCTGTGATGTTTACAGGGTCTTGAGAAATAACTTTGCGCGTTGCAGGATCGATGGTGTAAGCCTTTGCAAACTCACCCCAGGCATTCCATTTCTTGCAGTTTGCCGCAATGGCCTGCTCGTAGTAATCTTTTGCATTGCCCGAAATCCAACCCTTGAGAGCGGCCTCAGCCTTGATGAAGAGGAGTTCATCATAGTCCATGATGATGTTGTCTGCAACGTCGCGGCAAAGAGCGTCGTAGTTGAGCCAAGCGTCGTTTGTGAGGTAGTCTGAACGGTGACCTGAAGCATAGCCTGAAGAGCATCCGCTGATAGTACCGAACCAAGAGTATTCAGGAATGCCTGAAGTCTTGCCGAGACGCTGTTTGCACCAAATGCGAAGCCTTGGGTCAACTTTCTCTGTGTCCTTGTCGAGGATGAGCATGCCCAGGAACTGGTCGCAAATATGGTGTTCGCCCGAGAAGTTCGAATCAGAAGGATAGTCGAGAGGACGGAACTTGTTGCTGTAGTACTGTGTTGCACCGCTGAAATGTACGTGTGCGTTGTCCTCGTTGCTTACGAATACGGGATAGGTGGTAGGATCGTTGAAAATCTTGGCCATACGCTCCTGAATTGTAGGAGAGAAACTGTCGTTACGGCCGCTTACACGGTTGAGCAGACGAAGGTAGAGAGTGTTTGTGAACTTACGCCACTTGTTGATGTCACCCTTGTACATTGCGTCTTTCTCTTTAGAAGGAAGTGGCTTCTGAGTATTGTAAAGAGAGTTTGCCTTCTCGAGGTCGGCGAACATATCTTCATACACATCGTGCTGGCTTTCAATCACCGGCTGAACGATACCCTTGTCTGCCTTCATACCTTCTTTATATGCGATACCGCCGAAGAGGTCGGTAATACCCTGCATATAGTAAACCTTCATTGTGAGGCCGATTGCCTGGTAGTTCTCGTCACCCTGTGCAAGCGCGAGGTTGTACATGTGGTCGGCGAGGATGGCCCACTCATAGTAGGCGTTCCACCTTCCGGCGAAATTACCGTTGTTGAGATTGTAACGGTGTTCTTCACGTATGTTGGATGAAACTGCTGCAGTAACCTGAGAGATTTCATTTGCCAAAGACCAGGTTTCGCCAATCATTTCGTTTGAACCGTAGATGAGTACAGGCTCAATAACGTTGCTTGGCTGGATCTGTCCGCGTGAGATATTGTTAGGGTCAGTGTTGATCCTTTCAAAGTTCTTGGTACAAGAAACTAAAGCACCAAGAAGAACTGCTATGATTAAAATATTCTTTTTCATAATGCTTTAGAATTGAAGTTTAATGTTGAAACCATAAGAACGGGTCATAGGGAGAGTTGCAGCCTCGATACCTGACATAATGTTTCCACCATTGAGCTGGGTTGCCGATTCAGGGTCATACTGAGGCCACTTGCTTATACAAAATACATTCTGAGCGTAGGCTGCGATACTTGCGCCCTGGAGAGCCTTTGAAGCCTTCATGAGCTTTTCAGGGAAGCGGTATTCGAGACGAAGCTCTTTGAGTTTGAAGAAGTCGGTTGAGAAGGTGTTCTCTTCGGTGTTGTCACGAACCCACTTAAACTTGTTGTAGTAGTCGTTCACATTCTCTGTGATGGTAGTGTTCTTTGAATAAGTTCCATCAGCATTGAGGTTCACTCCGTCAACAACAAGACCTGCGTAACGACCTTCGAGGGAGTTCTTCAACTTACCCTGATATGAGAGGGCGAAGTTGGTGACTGAGAATGCGTGTCCGCCTTTCTGGCCTGTGAAGTTTGCTGTGAGGCTGAATCCTCTGAAACGGAAGGTGGTGTTGATACCGCCTCTCCAGTCAGGGTTAACCTTTGCAATCCACTGGTCTGCCTGTGAGCAAAGTGAAGGATAACCTGTGTTGGCGTCAATAATGAGTGCGCCTGAGCAGTCAACGGTATTGCCGTTTTCGTCCACGTAGGTAGAACCTTCAGGAGCGCGGTTGTATCTTTTACCATAAATCTGCTGCATTTCCTGACCGATGAATGACTGGATGTAGGTACGGCCACCGACTGTAGAACCTGTAGAAGTTCTGAGCGGCTGGGTAGGATCCCATTCGTCGTTGAGTTTCACGAGGACGGTAGAGAAGGTTGTCCAGTTTGCATCGATAGTCCACTCGAAATCACGAGTTCTCACAGGAACGAGGTGGAGAGTAAGTTCGACGCCCCTGTTCCTGATTTCACCCGCATTCATCTTGAGGGATGTTGCACCAATCTCGTAAGACATGCTTGCAGAGATAATCTGGTTGGTGGTGGTGTTCTGGTAGATGGCAGCGTCGATACCGATTCTGTTGTCGAAGAACCTTGTGTCGAGACCTACCTCAACGCTCGCTACGTTTTCAGGCTTAATCTGAGCATATTTCAATGAACCAGGAATGCGGTAACCACCATCGAGGTTGGTTGCGCTGTAGGTGTCATAGAGTGAATATGGGTCTGTGTCATTACCTACATTTGCCCAGGATGCACGGAGTTTGAGGAGGTTTACATAGTGGCTGGTAATCTTGAAAGACTTGTCGAGGAGGATAGTGGCGCTCACTGATGGATAGAAGTAAGACCAGTTGCCCGGAGCAAGTGTAGAAGACCAGTCGTTACGGCCTGTTACATCGAGGAAGTAGGTGTCGTCCCAAGAGAGGTTGATGAAACCGTAGAGAGACTGAACCTGCTTGTCATAGTGCTTGCTTGAGCCGATGAGCTGGACTGCAGAGTTGCTGAGTGAGTACATACCAGGACCCTCGATGTCGAGCTGAGGAGCTGTCACTATAGCGTTGTTCTTTCTCCAGTGCATGATGTTTCCGCCGAATGCCACGTTAATGCCGAGACGGTCATTCACGAAGTTCTTGTTGTAGCGGAGGAGGAAGTCGCCGTTGATTTCATACTCGGTAATGGTCTGCTCCCTGTACATACCGTTGATGTAGTCTGCAGAGAGTTTCGGTTTCTGCTGAGTACGGAAATCGTTGTTGAAGTCGATACCTGCACGGAGGGTGAGGGTGAGACCGTCGATGATTTTCACATTAGCAGAAGCATTACCGAATACACGGTTACGTTTAAGGGTATTGAGTTCCTCGTAGAGTACGCGGTAAGGGTTGTGACCTTCAGTAGAGTTGTATACGAGTGAAGAAGTCACGTCGTATGGGTCAATCGAACCTCTTTCACCTGCCTCGTAGTTTTCCTTTGTATAACGACCTTTGAAATACTCATCGCGGTAGTTTGACATTGGATAAGCGTTGTAGCCCCAGAGAAGACCGTACATTGCGCTGGACTCATCGTAAGACGCAGCAGGCATATTTGAAGATGACTTGTTTACGTAGGTAAACTTGGCATTGAGTTCAATGTGCTTGTTGAGTTTGTGGTTGATGTTGAGAGCGACAGATGTAGTACTGTGGCCTGTGTTAGGAAGGACGCCTTTGTTACGGGAGTCTGTGATGGAAAGACGTGTAGAAGTGCCTTTTCCTGTGTTGCCATCGAGTGAAAGTGAGTTGGTAAAGGTCAGACCTGTCTGGAAGATACCTGTGTACCAGTCGTCGGCATAAACCCAAGGAACCTTTGTGAATTCGCCGGTTTCCCAGTTCTTTGACTGGTAGAGGTAACGCATCTTGTTGGCGTCGAATTTCTCACCATACGCATATCGCGAAATCTGTTTTGCAATAGGTTTTCCGTCATCTGTAAGGCTTCCAGGAAGACCCCAGGCGCTTACAACAGTGTTTGTAAGAGAGGTTGTAGATGCACTCGGACCATATTCGGTCTGGAAATCAGGGTAGCGCATTGCGTTCTCGAATGTCACGCCTGTGCTGAATGATATGCCCCAACCCTGGTCTGAACGGCCTTTCTTGGTTGTGATGACAATCGCGCCGTTTGCTGCTCTTGAACCGTAAAGTGCGGTAGCTGAAGGGCCTTTGAGGACGCTGACTTCCTCAATATCGTCAGGGTTAAGGTCGGTTACACCGTTACCGAAGTCGATAGGAGAATCTCCGTTTGCGTAACTTGTGTTCGATGTTGAAGCAGTGTAACCGCTGAGGATAGGCACACCGTCAACGACGAAGAGAGCCTCATTCTTACCCCAGTTGAGTGAAGAGTCGCCACGGAGGGTTACACGTACTGAACCACCCGCACCACCGGAACCTGTCATGGCAAGACCTGCGACCTTACCGTTGAGGTTGTTAACCCAGTTTGCTGATGTTGTCTGATTGAGGGTTTCGCTTTCGACTTTGGTGACTGCGTAGCCAAGGCTCTTTTCGGCTCTTGTGATACCGAGAGCGGTGACCACTGTGCCCTCCAGTACGGTCGAATCAAGTTCAAGGACGACATTCACGACAGTATTTGTCGGAATTGCCACAATTTCCTTGTCTTTGCATCCAAGATACTGGAACACAAGAACATCACCATTCGATGCCTTGATTTCGTATGCACCATTGATGTCGGCTACGACACCTGTCGTGGTACCTTTAATGGTAACGGCGGCTCCCGGAAGAGGTAATCCGTCGCTATCGACTATGGTACCCTTGATTGTCAATGTCTGCGCAAAAAGGCTCACCCCGGAAATGAGGGCTGCCATTGCGAGCATCAACACTTTCTTTGTTTTGGATTCCATAAGAAATGATGATTAGATTAGAAATTATTGTAGTTATTAGTAGTTGTCAATAGTAAAGGCTTTTGGACGAGCCATGCTCTCTGTATAAACGTTACCGAACTGGTCCTTCACCTTGATTTCAAGAGTAGTGTTGGCAGCAGAAGCCGTAACCTTGAAAATGTGATAGGATGAAGTGGTTTCGAAGGTTGCAGTGGCGTTCTTGTTGTAGCGTTGTGCAGAATATGTTACAAGGTGGAGAGGGTCTTTGCAAACTTCCTTGGTGGCAGTGAGCGTCTTTCCGTTCTCTGTAACCTCGATTGTCCACTCAGGGTCCCAGTTGAAGATATTTATATACACCTCGTTTGCTGTGCTCTTGTCTTTCCATTTAGTTGCGAGATTTTCCCAGGTTGCCTTGTTTGTGTCATTGGCGTTAGGACACCATTTTGCGGCAGAGAGCTCAATCTGGTTGCGGTCGTAGGTTCGGAACTGGTAACTTGTATCAAAGCCGGTTCCCTTAAACTGCCATTTGTGGTTTCTGCCCGTGTAATCCACAATCATATATCCGCCCGGAGAACCGTCTTGTGCTATGTGCTTCTTGACGAGAGCGCCAGTCCACCACCAGGTAGCGCAGACGGCACCCGCATTATGGTCATAAATCCAACCTTTGTCGGTGTTTGCGATGATATGGGAGTGGCCGGTGTAGAAATCCACATTGGTAAAGCCGTTGAAGAGGTTTACGGTTGTTGTCGTGTTTGTGAGGTTGGCTGTATCCCAAGGGTTCCAGAGAGGTGCGTGACCGGTAACAACGATAGGAGTGTTTTTGTCGGTGATGTAGCTGAGGTCTTTCTTTACCCAATCCTGCTGCTCGAGCGCAAGTTCCTCTCTGTAGGTGCGGGAACCTGTGCCGTTGTTTGTGCAGTAGATGTCGTCAAGGACGATGTAGTGAACCTGACCGATGTTGAATGAATAATATGTAGGGCCGAGGGCTCTCTTATACTTGACAACGGTGTCGAAATCGCCCACAGGATAGGCTCCCGACTTACCCATTTCGTGGTCGTGGTTGCCGATAGTGTGGAAAATAGGGAGTTTTTCAATCTTGCTCACATCAGCAAGATAGTTTGCAAACTCGTAGGCATTGTCGTACCAATAAAGGTCCCAAGTCATGTCGCCGAGAGTGATGGCGTAGGTAGGAACCGTGCTTGAGGAAACGGTTTTGTTCACGTCGCCCACGAAGGTGCTGAACTGGCTGCGGTCCTGATTGCGGTTTGCAAGGTGCATGTCGCCGAAGATGAGGACTCGGTGGTTGGTCTGGTCCTTGGCCTTTGTAAGTTCGAAATCGACTCTTTCGGTAGTCTCGAGTGAGGCATTGAGATAGTGGAAAGTCTTTGGAATCACGCCATCGAGCTGAGCCTCATAGCCGGAAGGCAGGATTACGAAGATGTATCCGTGCTTTTTCTCTGAATTGAGGTAGTAAACACCGGTCTTGTCAGTTTGAGTGAACTCGTAACCGTCGCTGAGGATGACGCCTTCAAGGCCTACTCCGCCTGCGTGAACTATACCTTTTACATTTGTGCCCGGCTTGTCGGGAATTTCTATTTCAATGGAAATGGTCACGTTTGTAGTTCCGAGGGTCTTGACTACAGTGCCTCTTTTTGCGGATACCTTGTATGGACCGCTGGTGAGATTTGCCGGAACCGTTATGCAGAAATGTGTTGCATCCGGAACGCTTGCGCTCATTTCAATGGTCTCGATTCCCGTGAAAATGATGATGTCCCCATCCTTGAATCCTTTTCCAAGGAAAGTAAGCACCTCGCCCTGCCTTGTCGAAATGTTAGCCGGAATGGATACTCCCGAGATGTTGAATTCGTCTTTAGGGGTTTCCGGAGTCGGTTTGGTGCAAGATACGAGGGTGGTTGCAAGAGCAATGCAGGCAAACGCTGCCGTTTTGACTAATGCTCTAAAAAAATGATGATTCATAAGTATTCAGTTGTATATTTTTTTCTTGTAAGTGTCCTCTTGGCGTCCAAAAGTGACCCAAATGTAACCATTATTTATTAAATAATGCAGGTCATTCAAGAAAAAAACTACAAA
>JABUTT010000081.1 GCA_021443515.1 Bacteroidales bacterium | reverse complement strand
AATAAAATCTTTTTCATATTGTGGTATAAATTATTTGGTTTCAGGTATCAATGACCAAAGTTAAGAATTTTCCGTAATAATGCTATACTCACGGACTGACTTCAGACAAAAACCGTCCCAAAGCGAGCCTATGATTTGATAGCCTGACGGATGCGGAGGATGAGGGGTTTGTCGGTAGTGATATTGAATTTTCGGGCGAAAAAGGCATCGGATGACATAATTGCATCATAGTCTGCCATTGAAAGTTCGTCGGGATGCTCGGCAAAGGCTTCAGACCAGCGAATGTAGCGCTTATTGTCGTTAACCAGAGTATCCACAAAAGGTGAAGAATACAAAAGAGTTCCGAGGAAATACTCATCAGGAGCAAGCGAGTGGCTGTATTCTTTTGCAAACTTGCGTCCCTCAGTAGCAAGGTAAGATGCGAACTCGGGAGTCACTGAAGCCCACTGCGAACCCTTCTTGAAAGGCACATTCTTATATCTCCACTTATGAACGAAAAGTGCTTTCTCAAGTATGTGGTAGTAAGTGTTGGCAAGCCTTCCAAGCCTGAAAGGGATGTAAGCCATACCCTTACGCTGGAAACATCTCGGGAAAGGATAGCGGCAGCGGATATGGGTGAAGAACCTGTCATTATGAGGATATATCGACAAGAAGTTGCGACCTGCGTTTGCCCCGAAGAACTCCTTGATTTCAGCATTGCTCTTAATCGGCATATCGTTTCCGCTAATCAGGTGGATGTGAGTATAGGACCTGCCTGAGGCAAGAACGGATGCAAAAGCCTCAATCTCCGCATTTACAAGAGACATCGTACCCCAGTAGCAGTGCATTCTCGGAAGTATGGTAAGATTCGGATAGCGCTCCGTCGCCGATGCCAAATAAGTCTCAGCACCTGTCGCTCCTTCAAAGCCAGCATCAAGATGAAGATATATGTCGAAGTCTTCATCCTGCAGACAATCGAGGATGATGTCGAGTTGCTCGAGACAACCGTGAGCGAGAATAATGAAAGCCTGTCTGTCCATTTCCAAAGAATTATCGCAATAATAGCGGCTTATTATCAGCCTTTTAGATGTATCTTAAAACCAAAAATCACTATGTACGGAGTCTGCTTGTCCCCTTCCTTGTCGACAGTGAATATGAATTTCAACACGGCACTGACGCACTTGTGGAAAGCCACGGCAAGAGTCGTAGTCCATCTTGAAGGCAAAGTACGTATTGTATACCCTGCATCCACCACTGCAAGAGCGAAAAGACGCTCATAAGAGTGCGCGAGCGTGCCCCAGTCCCCCGAATGAGCAGAAGAAGAGAAGAGTGAAGCATCTATATCGGAGGCTGTAAAGGCCCTAAGTGCAGATACGCGGGCAAGGAATATCGTTCCTGCGCAATAATGGCCCTTAGTTTTGCCGACTCCGAGCCTTACCGCCTCGTTCTTAAGCAGTGAAGACTCTTCTATAAAATTGCCCTTGCAAAAACATTCCGTCTCATAACTATACACCATACCCACCTTGGTCTGAGTCTCTACAGTGGAAAGAACTTTTGCAAAACGCTCGGCAGACCCCAAAAGAGCCTCAACCATAATGTCCCTCCATTGAAAATTCTTCATCCTCAGTCCGTTAAAATGATGAGGATTAGTGCCCTTGGTATGAAGTTTTAGAACATAGTCGAAATTTTCTGTCACAGTCTCGCGCAGGACCTTGAGGAAGGGCCAGACATCATAGCCCAGATTCTCCACAGTCTCGAATCGAGTCCCGGGTTTGAAAGAAAGAATATGCTCCTTGTTCTCACCAAGGTCAGAGGGCGAGGTCACTACCAAATCCCACTCGCAACCCTTTATATTGGCGAGTTTTGATAAGAAATAATCTATTTGCTCGGGATAAAATATGTGAAGATGAACGAGAAGTCTTGACATTTTGAACGAGGTCTTGAAAACTATCAAACAAGGTTTTGGAAACGGTCGGGAATGCGAACTATTAGTTTCAGTTCAAACATGGCAGGTTTGTTCCACGCATAAGGAGGACGGACTATGCTCTGGCAGATTCGGGCAAACTTGACTGTCTTGTCAAAGTCACGAGCCTTGAGAGTGCTCACAAGCCTTATTGTACGCGAGCGCTTTCTGATATGTTTTTCCCAACCGGAAGTAATGCGGCTCTGGTCTTTGAAACGATCCTCAATGCGTTTGAGGTCAAAATATCCGAAATGAAGCAGGTAAAGGTCTTTCGCTATATGGAAGTTATGCCCCTTAACCCTGTGAAATCCCGAGCCCCATCGCAATGGCTTAGCGGAAGAATCGCCTGAGACTGTCGCCAACGCACCGGAAGAGCCTGACGCACCCTCCGGTTTTGCCAATATCGAGGTCTTTGTGTAGCGCGTGCCAAGTTGGGCATAGTGGCGCTGAGAGAGGAAAGTCGCATCCTCTGATATATTACCCTCCTGGCCGAGGCGCTGCCCGAAATCGAGTCCGAGAGGAGAGAGACTGCCCTTGATAGGATGAGCAGAGAGGAATTCAGCAAGCGACTGACCGAGTTTTGGGTCAACCACTATAAACTCATCCGCATCAGTGCCTATCACAATGTCGTAACCTGCATCAAAGAGTTTGGCAGCCTCATCGGAAAGAAAGGCAATCCTGATTCTATCCAGTTCCACGACCTTTCCGGGAATTTTCTCACACAAGGTTACATTCACTCCTTCGCACCAAGGCTGAACCACCTGATCCTTGCCATCGAAAAAGACATAAAGATTCTCTCTTCCGAGTTGACCTCCGTAGTACTCGACCCATTTGCGCAGGAAAAAATCGTCGTTGCGCACCATTGTAAGTGCTGCTATCTTCTTCATACTATTTCTCCAATAAAATGAAATCTAGAAGTTTCTGCTCGAGACTCGCCTTCTTGACCTTGATGCGGACCTTGCTGCCGAGTGTGTATTTGCGATGTTTGCGGCGGCCGATTATGGCATATTTCTTCTCGTCAAACTGATAGAAATCTGAAGTCATATCCCTGAGAGTAATCATACCCTCAATCTTTGTAGGCTCGATTTCAACATACATTCCCCACTCGGTAACGCCTGAAACCGTACCTTCAAATTCCTGCCCCACCTTGTCCTGCATAAACTCCACGAGTTTGTACTTTATGCTTGCACGCTCCGCATCCGTGGCAACCTGTTCCCTTGCAGAACAATGCTGGCAGAATGCCTCATAGCGTTCCTTGCTCTCGTTCTTCCCGTCTCCAAGATAATGATACAGCAGCCTGTGGACCATAAGGTCGGGATAACGGCGTATAGGAGATGTGAAGTGAGTGTAATATGGGAAGGCAAGACCGTAGTGGCCGATGTTTTCCGTGGTATATACAGCCTTTGCCATAGAACGCAGAGAAAGCATTTCAAAGGCAGTACCCGCAGGGCTGTCCTTGGAAGATGAGAGCAGTTCATTGAGGCTCGCCGCAGTTTCCTTAGGATTGCCTGTAGGCCCCATTGTGAAGCCGAAATTCTTCGCAAAGCGACGCAGATTCTCAATTTTCTCCCCGTTAGGCTCGTCGTGAACACGATAGACAAAGGTTTTCTTCATCTTCGCTATGGTCTCGGCTACGGTGCGGTTGGCAAGAAGCATAAACTCCTCAATGAGCCAATTCGATTCGGTTGCAATTTTCTGATAGACTTCAACCGGCTTGCCTTCCTCATCCACCCTGACCTTCATTTCAGGCCTCTCAAACGAAATCGCCCCCTTCTCAAACCTCTTGCGTCGCAATATCCTCGCGAGAGAGTTAATCGTGAGCAATGCCGATTTCACAGGCGTATCCGCCACATTCTCGTCTATAATTGCCTGGGCCTGACCATAGTCGAAACGATAGTCCGAACAAATTATGGTCTTGACTATCTTCCTGTCAACAATCCCGGCTTCGGGAGTGAGTTCTGTTATTACGGAATAGCAAAGTTTGTCCTCGCCCGGACGAAGAGAGCAAAGATTGTTCGACAATTTTTCGGGAAGCATGGGCACGGTTCGGTCAACGAGATAGACCGAAGTACCTCTCTCGTATGCCTGACGGTCAACAATGTCTCCCGGAAGGACATAATGCGAAACATCCGCTATATGCACGCCCACCCTGAAATTGCCGTTATCCAAAGCCTCGAATGAAAGGGCATCGTCAAAGTCCTTCGCCTCGGCGGGGTCTATCGTAAAAGTGAGTATGCCTCTGCAATCCAGACGGTTCTTGATGTCTTTTGCAGTAATCTTGGAAGGTATTTTCTCGGCAGCCTCCTCTACCTCTGGAGTGAAGCGGTAAGGCAGGTCAAATTCGGCGAGAATGGCGTGCATCTCCGTTTCGTTTGAGCCTACGGGGCCGAGAATATCCACGATATGGCCCTTTGGAGCAGGGTCCCAGTTATTCCACTCGTCAACCACGGCACTGACCTTGTAGCCATTGTACTCGAGATTGGCTGCATTATAGTCCACCCTGATGTCGTAAGGCATATTCTTGCTTTCCATAAGCACCCAACACTGTTTGCCCACGAAATGCAGCACGCCTATGAAAGGCTTTTTGCTCCTTTCTACGATTTCCACCACACGTCCCTCGTTCTTGTAAAAGTCCGAACGCAGTTTGTAGCGGGTATATTTTACGATGACTATATCGTTGTGAAGAGCCCCAAGCGAGCGTGAAGCAGGCACAAATACATCCCTGGACTCATCCTTGATGTACTCTCCCGTAGCCTCGTCCTGCAATATGACAAAGGCATAGCCGTCACGGCTCATTTGAACCTTTCCTTGCGCAGTGAACTGGTTAGCTCCTTTTGTAGCCTTTTTCGCAGCCACATTTGCACGCTTTCTTGCCGACTTGGATTTCTTCTCCTGACTCATAATTAGTAGTTTATATCAATTCTGCCGACAGACTCACCATGGCAGAAATCCTGAACTACGAGGACCTTCTTGCCGTCAGGATTCTCCACATACACCTCTGCGGCAAGCTTGGTGTGAGAGTGGCCACCGACAATAATATCCACATTGCGTGTCTTTGCCGCGATGTTGATGTCGCACTCGAAAGCGCTGTGACGCTCCTCTGCTCCAAAACCCATGTGAGAGAGAACAATGACCAAATCGCAACGATGTACCTTCTTCAGACGCTTTGCGTATTTGTTGACCACCTCGAAAGCATCTAAGTTGGTCAACTTGCATTTGCTTGCCTCAACAACACCTTTAAGATGAGGAGAAAGTCCGATTATACCTATTTTAAGGCCACCACGCTCAATTATTGTCCAAGGACGGACATATTTCTCGAGAGAAGAGCCCTTGAGGTCCAGGTTTGCGCAAACAACAGGCATAGGATAGCGCGAATAGCGATCTGCGAGGGCATCCACGCCATTGTCAAACTCGTGATTACCAATTGTGAGACAGTCATAACCCATGGCGATTATGGCAGCATCTTCGAACTTGCCCTTTGCCAGAGTGAAGTAGGGTGTTCCCTGTGAAATGTCACCCGCATCGAGAAGAAGTACATTTCCTGCACCCTCCTCAGCACGGACCGACTCTATATAGGCAGCACGCTCGATTATACCTCCATGACCATTCTCTCGATTAACCTCGAGATGGGAGTGCGTGTCGTTTGTGTGCAGAATAACAAGTTTCTGAGCATAACCTGCAAACGGAAGCAGCATCGCTGCAATTATCAATATCTTTTTCATAGTTTTCTACCTCCTTATTATTCTGTTGTTCATATTTACCGAAAGCGGAATGCCCGCTGCAGTGCAGTCAAGCACATATCTCTCGATAAGGTCAAAAAGAATGTACTGGTCATAAACAACCTTGGATGAGCAAATCGACCCGAGGTTGAAACCATCGCCTCCGTTGTCCAGGAAGGAATTGCCGAGAACTGTATATTCGTGTTCCTTGTCGATGGATTTTCCGTCTATAATGGCATCCACAACCTTCTCTCCCTCCATAATGAGAGTCGCGCCTCCCACAGGCTGGAATCTTGTGGACATTATCCTGTTGAATTCATCAAGAAGGGTTTGTCCCGTCATTTTGTAGATTATAATCTGATTGCGGAAAGGAATCATACTGAGAATATCCTCCCTGAGCACATTTCCCTTAGGCATATCCACCCTGATACCTCCCAGATTCAGGAAAACGACATCAATCTTGGTGTTGAATATGGCCTCGGCGCCTTTCTGCATTGCGTCCGCGCACCAATAGCCCAATTCACCCTTAGGTCCTTTTCTCGCTATTCCCGTAGGGCAGGTGGCAATAATTTCTTTCTGATTTGCAAAGAGAGGCTGCGCATCAATTAGAATTTTTGCAGTGGCAGTCACGATGGAAAAAGGATCGAAAGTTGTCTTGGATGGAGCAACGTATGTTCCGTCTTCAGCAATGACTCCGAGAGCCTTTGCCTCAGTGCCCAAATAGGGATTTGTCACACCTGTCCTCGAGCCATCCATCGGAATGGTTGTCCAGGAATAGGTGAAATTCTTTTCAGAAGTGCGCTCTGCACAGGAAAGCAGGAGAGCAGCCGAAAGAAAGATGAGTGAGAGTTTCTTCATATTATTTCATTTTAAGCCATTTGTACAAATCTTTGAAGGTGGTCTTTTTCCCAGAAATGAGGATACCGACCTTGTAGATGGAAGCCGAAAGATAGGCTATGCCTACGAAGGTGGCAAGGAGGATTGCAATTGAAATTATAATTTCACCCCAGCCCACTCCGTAAGGTATTCTCGCAAGCATCACGATAGGAGAAGTGAACGGGATGTGCGAACACCACTGAACAATGGCTGCATCAGGGCTCTTAAATGCGTAGAAAGCCACAAAGAAGCCTATGAGCAGAGGTATTGTCACAGGAAGCTGGAGCTGATTCGTGTCCGCCTCGTTTTCGACTGCCGAGCCAATCGCCGCAAAGAGAGATGCGTAGAGAAGGAAGCCGAGAACGAAGTAGAGGATGAAGCATAAAATTATCTTGCCCATAGGAAGCTGAGACAAAGTGGTGAAAATCAAGCCTGCCGGAGAATCCTGGTCTGAGAGCATTGCCGCAAGGCCGCTTATGTCCGTACCTGCGCCTGCCATAGCCACAATCTCCTCAGTATTCACGCCTGAAGAAGCCGCCATAGAACCGCCTGCGATACCGAAGAACACGGCGAGAATGACACCCGTGAGGGCAATCCACATAAAGAACTGTGTCAGAGCCACGAGAGCCACACCGATTATCTTTCCGAACATAAGTTCCGTAGCCTTTACCGAAGACACGAGGACCTCGATAACTTTGGAAGCCTTCTCCTCAATCACTCCCCTCATCACCATAGACGAGAACATGGTGATAAACATATAGATTATCATCGAGAGAATAAGGGAGAGCATCATATAGACCTCGCTCGCGGTCATCTTGTCTTCGCCAGTGCTTGAAAGAGTGTAGGTCTTGAGTTTTATGCCGGACTTTACCTCATCCATAATTTCCTTGAGGTCGGGGATGTTGTAGAGATTCACCTTATAAGCCTCAAGGGTCTTGTCCAGACGATGAGAAATGCTTTCTTCAAGTTCTATGCTTATAGGTTTTTCGGTATATACGGCCGCCTCTACCGTCTTTGCCACAGGATCGAATGGAGAGACTGTGAGTATTGCAGAAAGACCAAGAGACGAGAAGTTTGCCTTAAGCGAGTCTATGCCTGCACAGGTCATATCCTTAAAAATTATTTTCTCGGAAGACTCAATCGCAGGGGCTACTATGCCGCTTTCATCAACTATTGCCACTGTCTGACTCTTGACATTGGTTGAAAGCATGATGAGAGTGGGAAGAATACAGATGGCAGCAAAGAATATAGGGCCGAGGAAGGTGGTGAGAAGGAAGGATTTTTTCTTCACCCTGCTTACATATTCCCTCGAAATTATAACTGATATTGTCTTGAAATTCATAGCAAATCGTAATTTAATTAAACAGCTTCTAAGAATTAGTGACCAACTTAATGAAAATATCATTCATCCTTGGAACAAGCTCCTTGTAGGAGTTGATTTGCAATGATGTGCCGACAAGAGAAGAGAGCACATCTTTCGAAGTAGCGCCTTCTGAGAGAGAAAGCACGGCAGTATGGCGAAGATTGTCCTCCGAAACATCGCTGAGCACACTATAAACACCTTCAGTGCCAGAAAGAACTCCCCCGGTATAGACAACCTCATAATTGTTGTTGCCCCACTTGTGGCGAATTTCATCCACATTGCCGCTGATTACGACCTTGCCTCCGTTGATGAGGGTTATGTCGTCGCAAAGTTCCTCCACACTTTCCATATTGTGGGTTGAAAGGACAATGGTCGCTCCCTCTTCCTTCAAACGGATGATTTCGTTACGGATAATCTGCGCGTTCACAGGGTCGAAACCGCTGAAAGGCTCATCGAGAATAAGAAGGCTTGGTTTATGAACTACTGTACTTATGAACTGCACCTTCTGGGCCATACCCTTTGAGAGTTCCTCGACCTTCTTGCCCCACCAAGTCTGAATGCCGAAGCGGTCGAACCACTCCCTGAGAGCTGTGATGGCATCCCTTGAGCTCATACCCTTGAGCTGAGCAAAGTACATACATTGCTCGCCAACCGTCATTTTCTTGTACAGACCTCTTTCCTCCGGAAGATAGCCGATCTTCTCCACATCCCTCTGACGAATGGGATGTCCTTCGAAAATAACCTCACCGCCATTAGGAATGGTTATGCGGTTGATTATTCGGATGAGAGTAGTCTTTCCTGCCCCGTTAGGACCGAGAAGACCGTGAATCTTGCCCTTTTCTATCTCAACACAAACGTTGTCAAGGGCAATTTTGTCTCCGAAAGTCTTTCTTACATCGGTACATTTAATTAGTTCCATTGTCTTATAGTGTAAGTAATTTTACTGTCAAATCTGTCATAAGTTGAGGATGGTCAACAACCTCGCCGTCTCCTCCCTTGCCAAGAAAGTCGTACTGCTTAATTAGGTGAAGCGCCTCCATCGTCTGGGAGAGGGAATAATTCTTGAGCGCTGTGTCAAACTCTCTCAGGAAATATGGGTTGAGTCCAAGAACCGTGGCGGCCTCAGAAGAGCCAGCAGAAGGATTTTTCTTCTTGAATGCGTGGTATTTCAGGATGCGGAGATAGTGGTTGAACAGGGCTGCTGTGGCAAGAGGCATGGCAAATTTAGGAGTCTGACCAATGCCCCTGGCTATCCTGATTGCATTCCTTGCATCTTTAAGGGAGAGCAGTTTCGTAAGTTCAAATACCGAAAATTCACGGGATATGCCCACATTCTCCTCTATCGCCTTCACGGAGATTTCCTTCGTGCCTTCAGGAAGACTCTTTATTATCTTCTCCGTCTCAAGGGCAACCTTGCACATATCCACACCTGCGTGTTCCGCAAAGAGTTCAGCAGCATCGGGAGAAATTGCATAGCCCTTGGATTTCAGGAAATATCCTATTTCTTCAGCCGCCTGGTATTGTTCCACCTGATTGCTTTCAAGAACCTCCGCCTTCTTGGCAGCCGTCTTGTAGAAAGCCTTGCGCTTGTCCGCACTCTTTCCCCTGAGGCAAACCACTACTATGCTGAAGTCGCAAGGAGAATCGAAATAGACATTGAAGGCATCTTCATAATCCCCGATTGCCTGAGCATCCTTTACGATAATCACATTCTTCTCGCCAAGCATGGGATAACTCCGTGCAAGATTTACAATGGCATCGGCGCTCTTGAAGTCCGAGCCGTAGCAGATATTGAGAGAAAAGTCCCTGTATTCCTCGGGAACTGCACATTCGGCAATGGTATCCGCCACCTGGTCAATGAAATATGGCTCAGTACCCATAAGAAGATATACGGGCGAAAATTTCCCGGATTTCGCATCTTCAATCATGCGACGGGCTTCCTTCATCGTGGATATGTAATCAACTTTCGACATGGCTCTGCCTTAAAACTTATAAAGTTAAGAAGATTTTTGGGAATAATTGCAAAAATCTCATCCTACTGCTCATTTATGGCGTGCTGCGAGGAATTTTTCATACCTTTGCAGAGATATGGAAATGGTATTCGACCCTTGCAGAAAGAAAAATGTCCCGCTGACACCCGAAGAAAAGGTTCGTCAGTGGTTCTTGGGGATATTGAATACCGTTGGTGGTATTCCTCTCACACTCATCGGCACGGAGGTCCCACTAAACCTCGGAGACAAGGAATTCAGGGCAGATATTCTCGTCTATACCCCTGTCAGCCTCTCTCCAAGGATATTGGTGGAATGCAAAAGACCCGACGTCACAATCGACAATCAGGTCCTTTCGCAGGCGCTCGGCTACAACCTGTTGCTCGAGGCCCAATATGTTGTCCTAACCAACGGCGTCCAAACATCAGTCTGGGATGCTTACGAAAAGAAAAGCATTGCCTGGCAGGACTTTGTTCCCGCTATTTCTCAATCGCCTCAGAAATGACAGAAGAAGGAATAGTGGTTTTCTTGTAAACCGCCGTTTCAACCTTATCACTCTTTGAAACCAGAGTGAGAACATCTCCACTCACAGTTGCAGAATAACTTGTAGCCCAAGAAGTCTTGTCGGCATATTGTCCTTCAAGAGTACCTCCTGTAAGGGTCCAAGTGCCCTTGTAATGGCGGTATCTTCCCTCTCCCACCTTCTGGTAGATAGAGAACGTGCCTCCATTCTGGAAAGAAAGATAGACATCCACCGTTTCAGAGCCCACAGTAATCGACTTGGTTTCGAGAGACTGAAGCTGCCAATCAGCACAAATGCTGTCGGAGCCACCGCCATTCTTCTTGCAAGAAGTCAGTATGCAAAGAGCGACTATCGCTATGATTTTTACTATATTTTTCATAATTCTCTATAACCAGCCTCCGTTCTGTGATTTGAATGGACGTGTAATAATTGAAATCTCCTGGCTTACTTCCATACCTCCCGGAGGATTGCTGCCTCCGCCGATTGAAGTACCACCGCCCACAGCCTTGATGGTCACTTTTCCCGAACCAATCTTAGTAGGATATACATAGAGACGGCCATACTGGATATATGGATCCTGCTTCAGGCCGAGAGCCGCTGCATCTTCGTCTGAAACCTCAAGTTCAAGGTAGGTAAGACTTGTTGAGGACGTCCCGAAATAAGGCGAGATATCAAGCCACTGGTTGCGGCCGGTCTCTGCGATAAGGCAAGGAATACCTTCAACCTGCATCATCAAAATCCAAGTGTCGATAGAGCCGGTTCCGAGTTGGTGATAGAACTGTGAAAGGTTGAGAGGACTTTGGCCGTAAGCGTATGTCTTTGTTCCCGAAAGTCTTGAATCAAGGTCATTTGCGGAAGTGATAATCATCTCCTTGAACTTGTCGCGAGAGAAGTGCTTGCCAAGTTTCTTTGCGTATGAAAGCGCGAGGGCAGTAATACCTGAAACGTGAGGGCAGGCCATGGATGTTCCCTGCATATAGCCATAGTCGTGACCGGTTGATGAAGCAGCCATTCCTGTGCCCCAGCCTCTTTCTGCAAGTTCCGAAGGCACGGTGGAAAGTACCATAGACTTGAAACTTGTGGTTGTGTGGTAAGCCTCTCCCCCCGGAGCAACCACATTACAACCAGGGCCATAATTGGTGTAATATGTAGGAAGATAGTCAGGAGCAAAAGCAGTCACGCTGATGATATCGTAGAATGCTCCCGGATAGTGAGCATAAGGGTGTGCATCGTTTCCCGCAGCAAAAATGGCAACATTTCCGTCAAGAACGGTGTTGTTCTTTGAAGCCTCAAAATAGTGAATAGCATCTATCTCTGCGCTACCCTGGCTCTTTATGTAAGCATCGTCTGAAGCAAAGGCGGTAGAATAACCGAATGAGCAGGAAATGATTGAAGCGCCATTATCCGCAGCGTACTTGATTGCTTTGACAGTTACACTGACTGTACCTCCGCCATTGCCCGAAAAGATCTGGCAGGACATAATGCGGCAACCGTCTCCATTTCCTGTACCTCCTGCAACACCGCAGACACCTTTGCCGTTATTGTTCACGGCAGCAATGGTTCCCGCACAGTGGGTTCCGTGGCCTGTGTCTCCGGATTTGGTCCATGAGATTGCACCGTTATCGACGAAGTTATAGCCATAAACATCATCTATATAGCCGTTTTTATCGTCATCTATTCCGTTGCCCGGGATTTCCTTGGTATTTACCCACATATTGTCGGCGAGGTCCTGATGAGTGTATTTTACGCCTTCGTCAACCACAGCAACGATAATGTCGGGATCTCCGCAAGTCAGGTTTCTCCAGACATCTTTTACATTGATGTCCGCTCCCTTGACTACGGTCTTGGATACAGAAGCATTACCCTGATTGTAGTAATGCCACTGGTCAACGAGTGCAGGGTCATTGAACTGAAGTCCCTCATCGACAGCAGCAGCCTTTGTCGCTACTTCATCTCCATCATAAGGATAAACTACGCAGTCAGAAGCCTTCTTTGCGATGGAATTGTACTCTACAAGAGCAACCTCGCCACTTTGCGCCACACTCTTGATTGAAGAATCTATGTCGCAAGCCTCATCCACAAATACCTCATACCAGCGGTCGAGTCCGAATTGCCTTTCAAGGTCTTCCTTGCCCTCCACGGAATTGAAGAGTTTTTCAATGCGTACAACTCCCACTGTCGTTAAGTCCTTGAGAGTCTGCTCCGATGGAACGGCATTGAACTTAACCAAAAATGATCTCTGGGAGAACTCATCTGAGAGTTTTACAACCTTGGTAGAAGCATCAAGATTTGCAGGAGAAGGCGAAGTCCCCTCTTCCGGAAGCCTCGAGCAGCAAGCCAGAGCCAAAGTCGCTAAAACAATGAATGTGTTTTTTTTCATTTGAATAATTTATAAAAATGCAGACCGGACAAAGTTGTCTGCCCGGTCTGCAAATATACAAGTTAATTAGAAAATATTCCTCTGACCAGCGAACTTCTTGATTTCAGTTGGCTTGGCATTGTTTACTTTCTTGAAAGATGACTCGCTTGAAGTGAAATCAACTGCCCTACCGGTGTGGGAAACAATAACTCCGGCCTTGGCAAGTTCGTTTGCAAGGGACTCTCTTTCTACCTTAGCCTTAGCCCATGCAACCCTTTCTTCAGGTTTAAGAACGAGAGGTGCATCCTTGACTGTGGCTGCAGCAGCGTGAAGGTTGCCGATACCCTTGAGAGCTTTTCCGGAAACCTGATTGTCGTCCTTTGCAGGGTCAACAAGAAGCAGGTTGTACAGATTCTCGAGGAAGCCTACGCCCTCTCCGTCTTTATACATATATGCGCAAATTCCGTCAAATGTATAGCCCT
>JABUTT010000209.1 GCA_021443515.1 Bacteroidales bacterium | reverse complement strand
ACCTTCCTTGCAGAATTTTTTATATATTTGTCAAAATTTAATACAATTATGATACTTCCATTGATACTTGGTCTTAGCACTTGGGAACTCATTGCCATAGTTGCTGTTATTCTCCTTCTTTTTGGTGCAAAACGCATCCCTTCTATTATGCGTAACATCGGAAAGGGTGTAAATAGTTTTAAGAAAGGCGTGACGGAACTTCAGGATGAAATTGAAAACGGGACTGAATCTTCTGAGTCTATCGATAAAGGCTCTGAAGAGAATAAATAAACCAAAGGAAGAAAAATCTCTTACATTCTGGGAGCATCTCGAGGAGCTGCGTAGTGTTTTTATTCGCACGCTCATCGTCCTTATTGTTATGATGATAGCGGTCTTCGCTTTCAAGACCCCTGTCTTCAATTTCGTTTTAGCCCCTTGCAACAACGATTTCTTTCTCTATCGTGGTTTGAGCAAGTTGCTCATTTGGATGCATTTGGACCCGCTTCCGGTGTTCAATCTTCGTCTTGTGAACATTGAGGTTGCATCGCAGTTTTTCGTACACCTCAGAGTGTCGGCAATGATCGCCTTGGTCATTTCCGCGCCTATCATACTCTTCATGCTGTGGTCCTTCGTGGCACCCGCCCTGTACGAAAAGGAGAAAAATGCTGTCAAAGGTGCGTTCGGCTTTGCTTCTGTTCTGTTTTATCTGGGAGTGGCATTCGGCTATTGCTTCATTTTCCCGCTTACAATCAGATTCCTCGGTTCATATCAGGTCAGCGAGATTGTTCCAAACACGATTTCGCTGTCCTCCTATATTTCGATGTTCATAGCGCTGATTCTGATTATGGGACTCGTGTTCGAGATGCCTGTTCTCGTGAAAATCCTCAACAAACTTCATTTGCTGCCTAAATCGCTGCTCAAGAAATATCGCCGCCACGCCTTCGTGGGCCTTCTCATTCTGGCTGCGGTCATCACTCCTACGGGCGACTTGTTCACGCTGAGTGTCGTAACCTTCCCACTGTACTTCCTTTACGAGTTCAGCATTGCAATATGCAAGTACGACTCTCCTCCGGACGAGGATTTGTTTTAATCTGACACAGGATGCTCACAGAGGAGAAATTCAATAAGTATTTCAGCATTTTCATCCTTGCCGGGATGAGCATAGCGCTCATTGTCACTACCTTCATCAAGGCGTCTTCCTCATCGGGGAGAGAGTTGTTCTGGCTGATTTTCTCGGCAGTGGGTTCGCTTTGCGGTGTAATAGCGACCATACTCTCTGCGAACGGTAAAATTTCGACCTTCGTATTCGGTTTTTTCGATGTTTCCATCTATGCCGCGGCCTGCTTTGTGAGTGCAAGATATGGCAATGCAGCGCTCCACGTGCTGTATTTCGTGCCTATGCAGTTTGTCGGTATCGCCCAGTGGCGCAAGAGGGGAGCCTCGAGCCACACTGCCCCCAAAGCAAAGCGTCTCACCCCTAAACAATGGGCAGTTTATATGGCCTTTTTCCTTCTTGGAAGCATAGTTTCATATATCATACTCGCACAGTTCGACAAAAGTGCCGCAGATACATTCCTAAGGGTGGCTGTAATTCTCGATGTAATGCCTCTGATGTGCAATATAATCGGCCAGTTGCTTATGTCCACGGCCTATATGGAGCAGTGGATATTTTGGATATTGGTCAATGTGGGCTCTATCGCAATGTGGTCATCAACACTTGCTACCTCGGGAGACTCTTACGCAGTCATCTACATTATTAAATATGTGTTCTACCTGCTCAATTCGCTCAACGGACTCCGTATCTGGTTGAGATTGAGCCGATAAAATAGTCGCCGCCATGAAACTCAGATTTTGTGCCCTTCTATGCGTTCTTTTTTCGCTTCCTGCAAGTGCCGGATGGTTTTCCTACACTCCTTACGGAAAGTCTTTCTACTCCGATATGCATCCGAATTTCTTCAGGTTTGACGTTTCGGCCCATTCCAACAATCCAGAATATGACTTCGCAAAGACGGGGAAGGCCTACAGGAGTCAGACTCTCTGCGTTATGGGGGCGGATCTCCCTATCTGGACAGGGAATTTCGCTGATAACCGCTTCTCTCTTAGCGTTACGCTTGCCCTTTCCACGAATATCTGGCTGGACCTTTTCGAAAAGAAGACTGCCCCTGTGGTAAATACCGATTATAGAATCTCCCTGCCTACTGCCACCTTCATTCATCGCCTCAATGCAGGTTTTGCGAAGAATTATTCGATTGCCTGGTCGCCGATGAAACACGAATCCACTCATCTTGGGGACGAAATGCAGATTCAGAGAATGGATGAGGGGAGGGCAATAAGAAGGGTAAATGTCAGTTCAAACTACACAGAGCTGGTATTTACTCTCAACGACCCCGAGGAAAGGTACGACCAGAATCACAGTTTTCGTCTCGGACTAATGCTTCTCTGGGACCCTTCAAACGGTTGGTACACCATAAAGGAAGATGCGGGAGACGGCCCTGCAGCGCTCGGACACAAAAGGATTTCTCCGTGGGAAGCCTTCTTCCAATATCAATATCAGTCGCCTGCAAGTAAGGCAGGAATTCAGGGCATTGCCTCTGTGGAAATCCGCAACAGGGCAGTCTATGGCTATGATCTCTCGCTGAATGACCCCACCCTGGACACTGCCCCCGGGGACAGCAGAAACTTCACATTTAATGTCTTTGCCGGCGCTAGATTCACCCTCCGCGAGCGTGACGGCTACTTCTCGAGAATGCTCCTCGGCCTTCGCGCCTACTATGGCAACTGCCCTTACGGTATGTTCCGCAACCTCCGCGGCTACAACCAATTCGGCCTCTGCATTATGTTTCAGTAATGTGGTTTAGGATGTTAAAATCTGTTGAATAGTGCAGTTTGGAGTAAGATTCCTATAACGAGTCCGTTATATTTTGTATATTTGTGAGACAATTCCCTCTATTATTGAGTAGCTTTAAATCTGAGGTTAAAGTATGAGGGTATAATACTTGGTTAGGTGAGTTATGGCACAGTGGTCAAAAGTTCAAATCCGCAGGGATAATGGTAGCTTAGCAGAGGCACAAGCACCGATCATCGTCTCGGCAAGCCGTTCTACAGATATTCCGGCATTCTATTCCGATTGGTTCTTTAATCGTCTCAATAAAGGCTATTCTGCCTGGACCAATCCTTTCAATGGAGTTAGAAGTTTCGTTTCTTATGAAAAGACCAGGTTTATTGTATTCTGGTCAAAGAATCCTCGTCCTCTTCTTGCTCATATAGATGAACTGCAAGATCGAGGTATTAATTGTTATATCCAATATACGCTGAACGATTACGAGTCAGAAAGACTTGAGCGTAATGTGCCACCTTTGGCTCAACGTATAGAAACATTCCATTTGCTGAAAGAGAAGTTGGGCCTGGGTGGTGTTGTTTGGCGTTTTGATCCAATGATCCTCACAGATATAATTGGGGTTGACGATTTGTTGCAAAAAGTCGAGAAAATCGGGAATCAACTTGTCGGTGAAACAGAAAAACTGGTTTTTAGCTTCGCAGATATTCTTGAGTACAAGAAGGTAAAGGCAAATCTGGAGAAGAGTGGGGTTCCGTATCGTGTGTGGGATGTTCCTCAAATGGAGCAGATGGCGCAAGGCCTCAGTGAATTAAATCAAAGATGGAACTTCAAACTTGCTACATGTGGAGAAAAGATTGACATTTCAAAATATGGCATTGAACACAACCGCTGTATAGACGGTGATTTGATTGTTCGAAGAGCCTACAATGATAAAGATCTGATGGATTTTATGAAGGTTGAGATCAAGACCGCTGACTTGTTTGGCGTACCGGAAGACGCTATCGTATTGCCAAACGGCCAATATTTTATCAGCGGACATAAGAAAGATCTCGGTCAAAGAGAATTATGTGGATGTATGGACAGTAAGGATATTGGTGAATACAATACATGTCCTCATTTGTGCGAGTACTGCTATGCAAATACGAGCAAGGAAATAGCGGTCGCAAATTGGCGCACATCGCACAACAACATCGAGTCTGAGACTATTATTGGAAGATAATGGAGCAATACATAGAAGCCATAAATCATCTGTCGCAGCCTACTTTCCAGAAAATAAGGCAAATCGCATACAACAGCATTTCAACTCTATCCAATAAAGAAAGGGATAAATTGTGGAATGATCTAGAGAGAGGAGTCAAGATTCTTGATACTCATGAATTGATGTGCCAGTATCTCTACTCCTATGGCAATATGCATGAAGCAAAAATTCACACTGCTTTAGGCAGAATGCCATTTTATATTTTCCGCCAGAAGAATATTAAAGTGATAGACTGGGGATGCGGTCAAGGCTTAGCTACGGTTTGTTTTTTCGACTACCTGAATAATAATAATCTTCCGAATAATGTCAGAAAAGTGGTGCTTGTAGAACCAGCAAATTTGACTATTGACCGCGCTATTTTACATGTCGAAGCATATACGAAGAATAATATTGAGGTAGTTGCACTGGCAAAGTATTTTAATCAAGTCGCTGATGAAGAAATCAAATCAGAGTTTGATGTTACCATACATTTCTTCTCAAACATATTGGATGTCCAAGCTGTTGATGTAAAGAATCTGGCTCATTTGATATCTCGCAATATAACAGGAGAACATTACTTCGTATGCGTAGGACCTTTGAATTCGAACAATAATAAAATCGATGCTTTTACTAACTGGTTCCAGTCACCTCAGGTTATTTGCGATTTTGAGCATAATAAGGACGAGCATACATATACCGCGAAGTACAAGATTTTTAAGATTGAACATTTTGAAAACGAGCCGGTCATTGTTCCATATAATCCGCCAGTTCAGTTCCATGCTGCTTATCAATTAGATTGTGTGTGCGAGGCAATGAAGTCAAAGAAGGAGCAGACAAGAGGGTTGCTTCATTATCTATCATCCTTTGAAGTCTCAACACCTTTCGATATAGGGGCAAGTATTTATGATGATGTTGATCCAATATTCGCGGTTTTGAATAATATCATTGTCCGTGGTATTCCAACAAAAGCAAGTCCATTGCTTGAACAATCATTCGCGTTTCTCGGGAATGAGGAGTTGCCGAATCCTCTTGGTGGAATATATTACTCAATAAAGGACATTAATTGTGATGATCTTTTCCTCGCGTATCATGCTATTGATAATCGATTAACATTAGGGAGCGAATCATACAATACCGCAGCCTTGGATTCTGATTTGGAACAGCACTACATAAATGATGTGGCTCCAAAAGTTTTTCAGCAGATATTGTCTCCCCAGCGTACTTTGCGGTCAATAACAGGCAAGCAATCTCATTTTGCCCAAAGAGTCGAGTTCTCCATTGAATACCCATATTCGGGAAATGACACTTATGGTAAAGAGCGAAAGGGATGTGTCATTGAACTTGATGGGGAGCGATACCATTCCGGTCCACAAGCAATAGAAGACCGCCAGCGTGACGAAGAACTTAACAATTGCGGTTGGGATTGTATTAGGATAAAGGAGTCCGAGTTATCATCGAGTGAGTTTAATCGCTTTAACAGTACTTATGTACGGAATTTATTTGCTGCATATGACCGAAAGTATGATAAGTCTTGGGTGAACTCTTTACAAGTGACATTGACTCCTATTGCAGTTGCCCGTCTTGAAAAAACGATAGTAGAAGCGTTGCTAATTGGTAAACTGGATATCAATATGAATGAGTGGAATGTGCTCATTCAGGAAAGGGATGTTCCTTGCGCAGCATTAGCATTTGCCGATTTTAAAGAGATGTTTACGAATCTTGTAGGTCTTAGCCAAGAATATTCGACCCGAAAGTTCCCTAAAGTAAACCTTACAATCGTTTCTACTAAAGAATTTGTTTCATCTCCGCTTCATAAATCAAATGACCCTGACATACAAGTATTTATCCTTGATGGTGCGAATGATGCTACCAAGTCAAGGTCGTATGACATGGTGATTGATGTAGCTGTATTACGTCGAGCTGGTATCGAAAAGATCTCTTTCAGTGATTTCAAGTGCAGCAATGACTGCTACTTTAATTTGCGTTCCTCAAATTATTTGCGCAGCCCTCGCCAAATTTATACTACTGATGTAATTGATTACAAGTCGCTTGTAACAAAAGACTCTAGAGGTGAATACCATCCTATACCAGAGGAGGAAGCACATCTACGTTATTTTATGCAGATGCTCTTTAGAAAGAAATCTTTCCGCCCAGGGCAGCTTCCAATTCTCAGCCGTGCATTGCAGAACAAGAGTGTGATCGGGCTTTTACCTACAGGTGGCGGTAAATCATTGACATACCAGATTGCCGCTATGCTGCAGCCGGGCGTGACAATTGTGGTTGACCCCCTTAGGTCATTGATGAAGGATCAGTTTGATGGCCTACTGAAAGCCGGAATTGACACTTGTACATTTATCAATTCCACTATTGACGCATCAGAAAAAGAGAAGCGGGCAAAATTGATGGAGTCTTCACAGATGCAGTTTGTCTTCCTGTCTCCGGAGCGATTATGTATTTTCGGCTTCCGTGAAAAACTCAGGAATATGCATGATCTGGGTGTCTATTTCTCTTATGGTGTAATTGACGAAGTGCATTGTGTGTCAGAATGGGGCCATGATTTTAGATTCACATATCTACATCTGGGACGCAATCTATACAACTATGTCTTGCCGAAACAAACCGAGAAACGTCGTCATCTAACTCTCTTTGGCTTAACGGCTACTGCTTCATTTGATGTTTTGGCCGATGTCGAGCGCGAACTTTCTGGTAATGGACAATTTCCTTTGGATTCTGATACCATAGTCAGAGATGAAAATACTAATCGACTGGAACTTCAATACAAGATAGAAAAGGTTCCAGTTAAGTATGAGGATGACAGATTTTATGACAGGAATGGCAAGTTGGACCCCGATTTGCCGCGGGCGGTAAATATCACAGATAAATGGGCAACATATTCATCAAAGCAACAATTTCTTGATAATTACATTCCGAGTATTCCACCATTGATGGAAGAGTTGCAAGATAATAAATCGCTTGAAACGATTACCAAGAATTTTTTTGAACGCCAAAACAAACAATGTGAGAAAGTAGACAGTCTTAAGACCGAGATGCCTCAAGACTTTGCAGAGAAGAAAGATGAGTATCCGCAAGCCGGCATTGTCTTCTGCCCTCATAAAAATCGTACAGGCATTTCAGTAAATGAAAATGCGGATACTATCTCTGAGAGAATGGCCGTAGGTACATTCATGGGCAGTAGCGGAGAGTCGGAAGAGGCTTCGGAAGCAATAGACATAGAATCTTTCAAGAATTTGGAATTGTTCCGTGACAATAAACTGCCGTTGATGATTGCAACGAAGGCATTCGGAATGGGTATTGATAAGCCTAATGTGCGCTTCACGATCAATATGAACTATTCTAGCTCGCTGGAAAGTTTTGTCCAAGAAGCAGGTCGTGCAGGTCGTGATAGACATACTGCTTTATCTGTGATTCTACTTTCTGATTACAATTTAGAGCGAATCAATCCGAATTGTCCGGTGAGCCAATTTCCAATGATGCTAATAAAGGGGAAATGGTTTAAGGCAGGGGACCTTGATGAGATTATTGCAAGGTACAACCTTCATATTGATGATGAGTATATTGATACATTCACTCCCGATAGGGACATGGTCAAACTTCGTTGCGAAGTATGCAACACAAGATTCGCTTTAGGATTATGCAATGAGACTTGTAATAGATGTGAAAAAGGCCCTTGTCAGGCAAGTTGCAGTTTATTCAACCAATGCCAATTGAGAACAGTTCCGAAAGAGGCAAAGGGATTCCAATATATTGAAGATTTGAGGACAATTCTATCTCAGAATGGTCTTTCAATTCCGACAAAGAACCTCGAATACCAGAATGTTGATTATGAGACAGTAATGTTCTTCTATAATAATAACTTCAAGGGGTCGCTAATAGAAAAACGGACCATGCACGAACTCCTGAGTAAGTCGGCCATTCAAATTTTTAATGGGAATGATGCCGAAATGAAGGAGACTCGAGAGGTGTCAGACTTCTTGAAAGTATTGTTAGAGTCCCATGTGGGAACTGACTTGGTGGCTTTTATCTCAACAAAGACTGTTGGAACATATTATGGTAGATATGTTTATGTGAATCGCAGCAACAGCAATACTTCACAGATTTCGGATGTCAAGACAGGGATATCAGAGGAAGTCAAAACCGAAGAAATTGATATTCACAGGGATAAGGCTGATGTGGCAAAGGCAATCTATCGAATGTGTTGCATCGGATTGATTGATGACTTCACTGAGGATTATACTCATAATTCATATCGCGTCGTAGCTGTTCGCAAAGAAGATGGTGATTACTATAAAGGCCTTCAGCGGTATTTGGAAAGGTATTATTCAAAAGAGAAAGCGGCTGAAGAAATCGCAAAAGTACCGTCCTATAGAGGTGGTAATGAAGTCCATCGTTGTCTTGGATACCTGACCGAATTTATCTACGATAAGATTGCCGTTAAGCGCAAGAGAGCGATAGATGACATTCGTACGTTCTGCATGTTAGGTGCAGATGGACGTGTGGATTGGAAAGACAGTAATGAGGTGATGAAAGATTTCATTTACTATTACTTTAATTCAAAATATGCAAGAAGAAACTTTGAATATCCGGATCTTGAGGGCGATAATAAGTTTTCACTTACAATGGAGACAGATGACGGTAAGAAATCTTCATTTAAAACAGTCTTAAAGTATATGAGGGTAGTGGATGACGATATTACGTCTCAAGACTCTAGTTCTCAGATTGATAACGTAAAACATCTGCAGGGGGCTGTTCGTCTTATTCGTCGTTCATTGACTGACAACAACCCGACGATTGATTTATTAAATGCGTTTTGCCTTCTATTCTTGGACGTAGGTGACAATGAAAATTTGTTGAAAGAACTAAAAGAAAGCTATATAAACGGGTATTCGGAACTTCATAAAAAATATTCGGACCAGGATGAGTTCTTTTCAATAATTAAAGAATATCACAAGAATCTCCTTGATAGGAAAATTGCGAACAAGGCTATTAAGATGTTGCAAGAATGGGAGATTGAGGCAGAGGTAGAAATGCATGCAATTTGGGCAAATGAATTTAAATTGAAATATACAAAGTAAAAACATATGGACAATCAAGCTATTCTGAAATCTCTAACCGCTTTGGAGGCCAGTCTAAAAGAAATTAATTCTGCAAAACAGCAAGTTGAAGCGGCTGTTGCTGCAGATGCTGCAATCAATGCGAGCATAAAGAGTTATTCAACCACTTTGTCAGAACTCTCAGCAAAACTGGCTGAGATCACAGCAGGAATAAAGGAGACTGCAATAACAGTCAATGATGAATCTGGTAAATTCAGCACGGCATTAACCGCTCGAAAGACCGAATTTGAAAACGCAACAAATAAATTAGCTGATCTTCTGACCGACTTCAAGAATCAAACAGAAGCGTTGGGCATTAAGGCAATTGCAAAGAGAACCGGAGAAATCAAGACTTCTTGTGATTACCTGACAAATAAATTGGGCGAAATTGAAACTAAGATCAACTCAATTAAATCAGAAGTCTCACAGGCTGTAAAAAATAGCGCAACAACACTGAGCCAAGAACAGATTTCTTCAAAAACTGCAATTGTTGCAGAGATTAGAGCGAAAACCAACTCGATTGTTTCGAGTGTGTCTTCAAGCGAGAATATTATAAATGGATCTGTTTCAAGCGCTACGACTACCATCTCTAGGAAAGTAGATGAGGCGAAATTATCTTTGGATAATTCGATTTCAGGAGGAGTACAATCAATCGATAAAGGAATTGCGAATGCGGAGAATAACATCAAAACAGTTCTGGCATCTACAGACAAGAAACTGATGTGGATTGGTATAATAGCTATTCTGCTGATTGTCATTGATATAGCTGTTCATTTTGTTGCATAAAATGGAATTATAGAAAAAAAACGTAGTGTTCTTGTCTTGAAAGATGCCTTCTCAATCTTGCTTGATTTCTGTAGTCAAGAGATAAATAATAGAATCCTTGTCACAGCAAATTGCTGCTATTGATGTTATTGGCTGATAGGCCAAATCGTATCCAACCCTTTAAATAAATAGAGGGTATTGGAAAAGGAGAGAAGTAGTGCACAGATGGTGTTCACTAAAGCGATGGGAAACTTAATCAAATCCTGCCACTATCCTAGTAACACTCTTTCCCAAGATGAGAAATTATTTGTTACAGAAAAACTTAAGTGTCTCCTCTGACATAGTGATAGCTTCATCTATAAAGCTATGATATGAGTCCTCATCTTTATCATTAAGTTCCATGGTGAAGATGATTTCTTTAAACTTTGGGTCAATAATAAATAGATCATGCTCCATTACACTCTTGCCACGATATCTATGATTTACATCCAATAAAATCTTTTTCGGCATCCAATAAATTTTGTTAAATCTTTTGTAAATCGGTTTTAATTACTAAATTGGTAAAAATTTTACGAAATCTATAAAGAAATAATACTAAGAATAGAATTAGAAAACTTTTATTCCATCAAGGAAAAGGTTTGTATTGACTTTAGAGTAGCAAATATCAATACTGCACAAAGTCGGGATCTCGAGTATAATACATTTAAGTGGAAGGACGCAACAATCCTTAAATCTATCGAATTGTTCGGGCCTAATGCTTCCGGTAAATCCATAGTACTTCTCAAGGAATAAACCCAAAAAGCCAACTCATTGTGGAATGAATTGGCTTTTTTTGTGCTCCCTTAGGGGCTCGAACCCTAGACCCCGGCATTAAGAGTGCTGTGCTCTACCAACTGAGCTAAGGAAGCGGAGTTTTTCAACTTTTGTGATCCGTTCGGGGCTCGAACCCGAGACCCCAACATTAAAAGTGTTGTGCTCTACCAACTGAGCTAACGAATCAATCCAAAATTGGACTGCAAATATACGAACATTTTTTGAAATGCCAAACTTTCAATGGAAATTTTTCTGTACTTTTGCAGAGAACATATAACCACATAGATTATGAAGAAAGTATTAAGTCTTGCCGTTGCCCTTTTGATTTCGGTTCTTGCAATGGCTCAGGTAAGAGTTATGTCTTACAATGTCCGTTATGGCGCTGCCAAGGATGGAGAGAACAGTTGGGATAAGCGCAAGGCTGCGACGCCTGCGATGCTCAGGGAGATTAAACCCGATGTTTTCGGAGTTCAGGAGGCCTTGACATTCCAACTTGACTATATTACGGAGAATTGCCCCGAGTACAAGTGCGTCGGTGTGGGCCGCGAGGACGGCAAGGACGGGGGAGAGCACATGTCGGTGTTCTATAACTCTGAGAAGATTGATCTTCTCGAGTGGGGAACATATTGGCTGAGCGAGACTCCCCAGGTGCCGAGTTTTGGCTGGGATGCAGCCTGCAAGCGTACTGCCACATGGACACGCCTTAAAGTCAAGAAGACAGGCGAGGAGTTTTTCTTTGTGAACACACACCTCGACCACAAGGGTTTTGAAGCAAGGGAAAAGGGGCTTATGCTGCTTGTAGAGCGTATTTCCGCAATGAATCCCAATGGTGTTCCGGTGGTCCTTACGGGCGATTTCAACATCACTCCGGATGCAGAGGAACTTGAAGGTCTTAACAGGATTATGAAAAGCGCAAGGGGGTATGCGAAACACGCAGACCCGAACGGTTCTTATAATGGTTATGGCGCAAAGGGCAAGTCCAAAGGGGCTCCAACCCTCCGCAAAGAAGTTCAGGGTCTTCTCCCGATAGACTATATTTATTATGCCGGCTTCGAGAAATGCAAGCGTTTCGTCGTTGTCACCAAAGAATACAACGGTATCAAATACATTTCCGACCACTATCCTGTCTATGCAGATTTGAAATAAGAGCGATTTCAATGAAAAGATTGTTTTTTGTATTTGCAGCCATTGCCGCGATTCTTTCTTCTTGCAAAAAGGAAGAGGTTCAACCTGAGGCAGTCATAACTTTGAAGAGTGCATCTGAGGTTTCGGTTGTCGCTGAGGCTTCTGCTGAAACAATTAAGTTTGAAACAAATGTTTCTTGGAGTGCATTCTCAGACGTTAATTGGGTTACTCTCGACAAAGAAAGTGGAGAAGGTGGAACTGAAGAGCAGACAATCAACCTTACCATAGCTGCCAATGAGTTACAGTCGGCGCGCGTAGCCAATGTAACAATCAGAGCCGGCAAACTGGAGGGTAAGGTTGCCATTACTCAGGCTGCCGCTCCTAAACCTGCAGGTATTTATAATATAAGTGATTTGCGCGCTTTCGCCGATTCGGTTGCCAAAGGCGCATCACTTGAACCATTCAGCGAGAACTCAGTCGTACAACTTAGAGCAAACATTGACATTTCTTCTATATCGGCGTGGACTCCTATAGGAACTGATGAAAAACCATTTGAGGGCAAATTCAATGGTAATTCATTCAGCATTACCAACCTTAAACAAGACATCTCCGGAGATTCAAGGTACGGAGGTTTCTTCGGGGTCGCAAAGAACAGCACCATCGAAAATCTTACTGTCACCGGCGAAATTTTCAATTCTCGTCTTAATGGCGTGACTGTCGGCGGTATCGTTGCCTTTGCCAAGGATTGCAACATAAGCGAATGTATATCTGAAGTCGCTATTACCCGCCTTCGCGCTTCTCAGAATGCAGGAGGCAACATCATCGGTGGTATTGTCGGTCTTGTGGAAAGAAACAAGGAAGAAATCGTAATTTCCGACTGCGTGAACCGTGGCAGAATGGAATATGACACAGATGCAGACGCCACAAACGAAGAAGACATTGACTTTGCCGGAGGTTTGATTGGTAAGGTTGTCGTCGCTGAGGGGGCAAATCCTGCATCCTGCATCATTACAGGTCTTGTAAATGAGAATGTCGTCGTATTCAAGGATAATGGTCTCAACAGTGCGGTCGGCGGTATCATAGGCGCTGTTCAAAATGGAACTGCCACCCCTGCAAGCATACAGTCTTGCCGTATGGAAAAGAATATGCAGTGGGCTTCTACACCTAACTCCTTGAGCGTTGGCGGTATCATTGGAACTATCGACAATCCTGATATCACCAACTGCTCGACCGGAGAAGGTACACGTATATATTATTATGGAACTGGATATTCTACTTGTACCATTAAAAATGGCGGTATTGTAGGCAGCGTGGAATCGACTTCCGAAAATTCCATCATCAGCGATTGTACAAGTTTCTCCGATCTTGAAGACAGTAAAGAGGTCGGCAGCGTATATGCAGGCGGTATCGTGGGCTATGTAAAAGGAAAACTCACCATCAATAACTGTCGTAACAACTGCATCAACATCTACTTCTCATCTACCAACAAGAGTTCAAACAATGACCGTTGCTGCCTCGGTGGTATTGTAGGTGCAGGCGCAAGCGGAAGTATACTTAATGTTACCAACTGCTCAAACACAGGTGTCGTAAAGATTGACGACAAATTCTCCGGTACAAGTTATAAGAATATGGGTCTTGCCGCAGGTATCGTTGGTATATTGAACGGAGGAAAGGTAGATAATTGCACCAACTATGGTCAGATTATATCCGGAACCCTCGGAGGCGACAAAGTTAAAAATGCCATTGCCGGTATCGTAGCCCTTCATTCTGGTGGAGTGGTTTCCAATTCGACAAATTC
>JABUTT010000238.1 GCA_021443515.1 Bacteroidales bacterium | reverse complement strand
AGCCTTAACACAAGAAATAAGCACTGTGCTTACAACTGCGAGAATACTAATGAGTTTTTTCATATTGTTGTGATATTAGAAATTTCCGTAACGCAAAAAGGCGACACCGCACCGCCGTGCAGCATCGCATAAATATCTGTAATTGCTTGACCTGTAACTACTTATTACCCCCCCCACTTACAGTTGGAAGTGTACACGAGGGTATTTGAACTTGCAAGCAACATTTTGTTGTTCAGATTTCTACAAATGTAAAGAATTATTCTGTAATTTACGAATTGTCACTTCCGATTTTATCCGATTTTCGGAATTACTTCCGCAGGTTTAACAAAGAGTGAGCAGGGATTCTAATTTTTGTCTTGACCAGACAAAAACTACAAAAAATTATTTTTCAATCAACTCTACCTCATAGAGTTGGGGCCAAAGTTTGCCGGTAAGATAGATCTTGCCGGTGAGGGGGTTGCGGGCGATGCCGTTGAGGACATCGGTGTCGGCTTTGCGGAGAGAGTCGGGAAGAAGACCGGTGCAGTCTACTATGCCCTCAACCTTGCCATTATCAGGATTGATAATGAGGATGAGGTTCGACAGATAGACATTTGACCAGATTTTTCCATCAATCCACTCGAGCTCGTTCAGAAGCCTCATAGGCCGATCAGAAGAGGTCACATTCACCCTTTTCAGTATCTTGAAAGTATCGGGATTAACATAGTAGAGGGTGGCTGAACCTGTGGAAAGGATGAGATTTGTTCCGTCAGTGGTGATTCCCCATCCCTCGTATGGCCAGGAGTAGGTCTTCTCGTAAGTCATCGTTGCCTCGTCATAAACGAACACGAGATGGTTCTCCCAAGTGAGAATATAGACCTTGCCGTTAAGGGCCACAGAGCCCTCTCCAAAAAACTTCTTGTTGAATGAAACACTTTGCAGAGCCTTTCCGGAGAGAATATCGACCTTCATAAAATTAGAAGTGCCATAGCCTCCGGTGGTTTCATACAGAGTTCCGTCCTTTGAAAAATACAGTCCCTGGGTATAACTCTCTCGGCTATGCGGATAGGTCGCCACAACCTTCACCCCATACTGCTTCGGACCTGCGTGGCAGCCTACGGACACTCCTGCTATGAAAATGCAGAGCACCAGGCGAAGAATGTTATTAATCCGGATAGACATAAGCAATAAAAAACGGTGGAGTTATAAGCCGGGTTCCGTACCCTTTCGGGCTTCTGTCATTTATCTACGCAACCTACCCCCCGGGAAAAGCGAGCAGCCCTTAACCCCGGTATACTTGGTCTTGCAGGACTTGGGACGATACCTATGAGCCTTCGCAGACACATATCGTGAGCTCTTGCCTCACGTTTTCACCCTTGCAACGAATTGCGGTTGTTTTCTGTTACCGTCAACATGAGATTACTCCCATCTGTACTTTCTACAGCAAGCCGCTCTACCCTGCCCGGACTTTCCTCTACCTTTCAGCAGCGACAGAACGCTCCACCGAACTGCAAAGGTAAGAAAATTTACAAAACTGACATATCAACCTTGAGGGTAAAGACTTGGGTAAAACCAGAGAAGAAGCGTGGCTCAAGAGTATTGAAGTGGAAAATCAGGTAGGCATCGAAGGAAATACCCTTGATTATATCCCTTCCGTAGCCGAATTTTATGCGGTCGTAGAGTTTCCTGCCATCAAAGCCGAACAGAGGATCGCCGAAGTACAAAAGGTCGCCATAGACATTGCCTCCCGCATCCGTCCAATTATAATATGGCTGGAGTCCCGCCCCATAATAAATACCATTTCTGAGGAAGAAATGCTTCCAGGCGATATTCTGCTCGCTATACACTCCGCCCGGGAATACATATTTTCCCACTGCCTTGCGCTCCTGTTGCAGCGCCTGAAGATAGCCGAGGCGAAGGTCAAAACGCCAATCCGTGCCTGCAGAAAGAGGAAATTTGATATATGGATAGACGAGGGCATTGTCCACCACTCCATCAACCTTGCCGCTGCAGGCAAGATGATAGTAATAGACATTGTAGCCGAGAGATAGCCAAGAAAGGATTGAATGACGGCCACTCGAATATATCATAAAGCGCTCCCTGCGATCGGCGCTGTACATTCCCATCCAGTCCAATGAAAGGGAATATTCATACTTCTCGGGCTTTGACCAGCGAAGCACGACTCCGTCTATCACAGCGTCCCTGAAACGATGGGCATCGCTGAAAAAAGCAGTCGGAGCATCATCGTAGAAGTATTTTGAAGGCACTATGCCGGCACGAAAAGAAAAACCTTTTTCGGTGATATGTTCAAAATACACCGGAAACTCGAAATATGGCTTTCCTCCACCCATATCGTAAGACATCACTGCTCCAAGATGAATAGCGCTACGGGATGCCTTGTTCTGGTGTATAAAGCCAATAACGGGCATGAGTTTGTTCCCGAATACCGTTTCACTCACGCCCTGTATGCCTCCGTCGAATTCCCTGTTGTCGAAATAAAAATTATCGTAAATATCCAGACCAAAATTCCAGTTCCGTCCCATTGGGATACCGACCGCCGCAGTATCAACCTGTTGCGCCGACAAGGGTTGGACTCCGAGACTGAAGAGGCCGAACAAAAGGATTATAAGTTTGAATGCTATCTTCACAAGGCCTGAGGACGGGTCATTTCGATATAGCGCCTGATTTGTCTTGGGACTTTTGAGACCTCCGAGTTCCTCTATATACGGGCCTATCTTTATGAAGTCCACGACAGAGAGATCAAAGTCTGAAGGAATTGTACTCCTGCCACTCCACCACGCTGTCTTTAGTCCCGGATAGTTGGCCCTGACATAGCGGCACAACTGCTCGACATCGTGATAGGAGGCATCCCCGCCCATAAAGCATACGCAGGTGATGTCCCCATCATATTTGTCAAGTTGGGTGCTGAGAAGATTTTCGTCAAGAGGCGTTCCGATGTCCTCCCAAAGATGTTGCGAATGGCATCCCGGACAATGAATCGGACAATTGGTGATATTGAATGCTATTGTAACCTCTGAGGGAATCTCCTGACAGACGATGTCGTAGTTATAGCATTTTAGCATCCTAACTCACCTTTGTCTTTTGCGTAGTAGCGTGCAGAAGCCTCTTTCTGACGAGCAGCCGAGAAGTTGCTGATACGCTTCATATAACCGATGATACGAGTCAGGTAGTCGATATCCTCACTTCCACACTTAGGGCATTTCTTAAGATAGCGCTTGTCGATGTTTCCGCAATGGTTGCAGATTGTGTTAGGAATGTTGAATGTGAAATAGTTGCAACCTTCCTTTGCGGCAACGCGGAGAAGATGACGATATTGCTCCTTGCTGAGATGCTCTTCAAGATTCATGTGGAGGGCGCTACCGCCTGTGAGGTGCTCAATGTAAGGGGCACCATGAATCTTGAACTTGTCGATGATGTTGAGAGAATTGTCCTCTACGCGGTAGAAATAAGAGTTGTAGCACTCGCGAGGCACGAAGTAACCATCCTCTTTATCCCACTTTGCGTGCTTTACGCCCACGTTCTCTGCAGGAATCATCTCGCAGTTGAACATAACACCCTTGGTTGAGTACTTCTTGTTGTAAACCTCGATAAGACCGAGAACTTTCTGTACGAATGAAAGATACTCAGGATTGTCGCTGATTTCGAGACCGAGGAATTCAGCAGCCTCAACAAGTCCGTTGATACCGACTGTGAGGTACTGGCGGTCGATGTTGATGAAGTTGGCGTCGAAGAGAGGGAGCATACCCTGGTTGAGAAGAACTCGGAGGTTCTCGTTGTAGCCAATCTGCACTTTGTGAACGAGGTCGATGACTTCCTCAAGATACTGCATATAGTCCTTGCCCTGACGCGCCGCATACTGGATACAACGGTTGAGGTTGATTGTGAGCACGCTCTTTGATCCTGTTGACACTCCGCCGGCTCCGAGGGTATAACTGAAACCATTGTTCTGAACCTGGTTGCGAAGGCGGCAGCAAGATGCAAGGCTGTCTGCCTTGTCTGACATATAGGTGAAGAATGAATGTCCTTCGGCATACATCTGGGCAGTGAAGTCTCCCCACTCCTTGTCGATAACGTCTCCGTCCTTCGAGAGAAGAGCCATGGTTTCAACAGGGAATGTAAGAGGAGTCTTGAGTCTTTCTGCGTTGAACCACTTCATGAAGCGTTTCTGAAGCCAGCTGAGGCTCTCCCAATGAGGAGCGCTGCCATCAGGGAAGCGGAAGTCGCCGAATATGCTCTGGAAATAGTAACGGTCGTAGTATGCCACATTCCAGAACACAGCCTGGAAGTTGCGAGCGCCGGTAGGCTGGTTGATTGAATAAACCACCTGCTCGAAGCAGTCAGTGATTATCTTGTCGAGAGTCCTCTGCTTCTTCGAACCATCCACAACCTCTGCAGCGCGGAGATAGTAGTCCTCGCCATATTCCTGCTCGATGAAATAGTTGAGATACATCAGGAACTCAGGAGTAGCGCACGCACCGCTGAGCATAGATGAAACTATGAATACGAGATTGATGAAACCACCGCAGAAACTCTTGAGGTTGGTAGGCTTGGTGCTGTTGCCACCGATAGCCTTTGTACCTTCAAGAAGCCAAGGATACATAGTGATTGAAGCGCAGTAATTGGCGAGTGAAGTTTCGTCGTTCTTATATATAAAGTGATTCTTCAGGAGTTTGAGATACTTGTCGGCGAAATCCTTTCCGTAGAGGTCTTTCAAGCGGTCGCAAAGCATCCTGCGGTTGAGGCGGATGAAGCCCTGCTTTGGAAGTTCTCCGATAAGGGTTGCTATGTTCTTCTTTTCAACATTGGCGTTTGCGTCGAATTTTGAAGCGGTTGCAGCGTTGCCTGACTTGCAATAGTTTGAAAGGAAGTCGATGCGTGAAGCGGTTTCACGGTCCTCGTTGTGGCTCTGGCGGAAGAGGATGTAACTCTTTGCAACCTTGAAATACTTCTCGGCCATGAGAGCAACCTCAATCTGGTTCTGAATCTCCTCCACAGTCATTTCGTTGCTGATTCTCAAACGAGAGAGAATGGCAGTGAGATCGTCTTCAGAAGCAAATCCGCCTTCGGCAAGAAAGGCCTTGCTGATTGCATTCTTTATTTTATCTATGGAGAAAGGCTCCTTGGCACCGTTTCTCTTTATAATTGTAATTTCTGCGCCTGACATAGTTATGTTGTGGTTTATCGGTTGTGTATATATAATATAAGTATAAGTTACTAACTAAATGAGGGTCAAAAAAACAAGCCGAAGTCAACACTTTAGCCCGTTTTCCCGAGAGCAAAGTTGGGATATAAAAAATGCATTATCAAGAGGGTTAACAAAAAGTTTTCCACCGAGTTTTCCACAATGCCGCATAGAACGCACTCTAACCGATTATTGCCTGTCGATATCGTAAAAGAAAATTTAAAGACCTTCTTGAAAGTCTTTTACAAATTCTAAAAATTGACTAATTTTGCATCCTAAGCTTTTAACCAAATGGCAGAAAATTCTCTATTGACCAAACTACTTGGTCTCAACGACAAATATGCTTCCCTTTCAGAGCAACTTTCCTCCCCTGACGTGATGTCAGATATGAAGAAATACATACAACTGAACAGGGAGTACAAAGAACTTGCTCCGGTCATCCAGGCGGGAGCAGAGTACAAACGCCTCATCGAGAACTATGAACTCGCGAAGGACATAATTGCAAACGAAAAGGACGAAGACCTCAAGGAAATGGCTAAGGCCGAACTTGCGGAAATGGAGCCTAAAATTCCCGAAATGGAGCAGCAGATTAAAATTCTTCTCATCCCGGCAGACCCTCAGGACTCCAAGAACGCAATCGTCGAAATTAGAGGCGGAGCAGGCGGCGACGAGGCTGCCATATTTGCCGGAGACCTCTTCAGAATGTACACGAAGTACATCGACTCGAAAGGTTGGAAGATGGAGATTTCTTCTCACAGCGATGGTGCTGCAGGAGGATATAAGGAAATTATTTTCAAGGTTACGGGCGAGAACGTCTATGGCACACTCAAGTATGAAAGCGGTGTGCATCGCGTGCAGAGAGTGCCTCAGACAGAGACTCAGGGCAGGGTTCAGACCTCGGCAGCTTCGGTTGCAGTGCTTCCGGAGGCAGAGGAGTTCGACATTGAGCTTGATATGAACGACATCCGCAAGGACACATATTGCGCCTCAGGTCCTGGTGGACAGTGCGTCAACACCACCTATTCGGCAGTTCGCCTCACCCACATTCCTTCAGGTATAGTCGTGCAGTGTCAGGACCAGAAGAGCCAGCTCAAAAACTTCGACAAGGCTCTCGAGGAACTCCGTACAAGGCTCTACAATCTCGAGTACCAAAAATATATGGATGCCATTGCCGCTCAGAGAAAAACTCTCGTTTCAACCGGCGATCGCTCTGCAAAAATCCGTACATACAACTATCCGCAGAGCCGTATGACAGACCACCGCATTGGCTACACGATGTACAACCTCCCTGTATTTATGGATGGTGATATCCAGGATTGCATCGACCAGTTGATTATCGCAGAAAACGCAGAACGTCTTAAAGCAGCAGGGGAATAATATGCCATCTTCGTTCGTACACCTCCACGTTCACAGCCAATACTCCATACTTGACGGACTCTCATCCATTAAAGGACTCTTCCAAAGAGCCCAAGAACTCGGAATGGGAGCCATTGCCCTTACAGACCACGGAAATATGTATGGTGTCAAGGAATTTCTCGACACTGCAAAGAAATTTCCGGAAATCAAGCCTATAGTCGGTTGTGAAGTCTATGTTTCCATCTATGACCATAAGATAAAGGATAAGGAACACAGGGGCTATTACCACCTCAACCTGCTCGCCAAGAACATAGAGGGCTACAAGAACCTCATGAAAATAACTTCAATAGGCAACATTGAAGGACAATATTACGGCAAGCCGCGAGTCAGCCACGATGTCATTGAAAAATATTCGGACGGACTCATTTGCTGCTCAGCCTGCCTTGCCGGCGAGATTTCGAGAAAAATCATAGCAGGAAACATTCAGGGGGCAAAAGAAGCGATTTTGTGGCACAAAAAGGTATTCAAGGATGACTACTACCTTGAAGTGATGCTCCACAAGAGCGAGATTCCTGGCCTTGCACCTACCGTATATGAACACCAGCTCATAGTCAACGAGAAAATTTTCGAACTCTCAAGGGAACTCGGAGTAAAGGTTGTTGCCACCAATGACGTTCACTTTGTAAGAAAGGAAGACGGCCCTGCCCACGACAGGCTCATCTGCCTCACCACAAACGCCCTCATAGATGATACCGACAGACTGAGATACACCCAGCAGGAATACCTCAAGAGCGAAGAAGAGATGAATGAACTCTTCCCGGATCATCCCGAGGCCATTATGAACACCATTGAGGTATCTTATAAGGTTGAAAGGTATGAAATTGACCGGGACCCTGTGCTTCCGGTATTCAAGATAGACCCCGAATTCCTCAAGGACATAGACACTCATCTTGAAAAATACAAGGAAATCATAGATGCAGGCCGTTGCGATGCCAAAGGAAATTACCGCGGAGACGATTTCTGCAAGAGTGTTGCCTACCTCTGCCATCTCTGCTACCAAGGCGCACAGAAAAGGTACAACCCGGGAGCAAATGTAGAAGACATAACCACAGGTTTTACCGAGGAAGTGGCGGAAAGGCTTGATTTTGAACTCAAAACCATCTGCAAGATGGGTTATCCCGACTACTTCCTCATTGTCAGGGACTTTATCGCCGCATCCAGAGCAATGGGTGTGAGTGTGGGCCCCGGCCGTGGAAGCGCTGCGGGAAGCGCTGTTGCCTACTGCCTTTGGATTACCAATGTGGATCCGATAAAGTACTCTCTCCTTTTTGAGCGTTTCCTCAATCCTGACCGTGTCAGCCTCCCCGATATAGATATAGACTTCGATGATGAAGGCCGTTACAAGGCATTCAAATATATTGAAGACACCTACGGAAAAGACCACGTCTCACACGTCGTGACCTTTGGCACAATGGCAGCCAAGGGCAGTATCAAGGACGTTGCCCGCATTTCAAATCTGCCGCTGGAAGAATCAGAACGCCTTTCCAAGATGATTCCTTCCGAGAAAATAAAAATCACCAAGAAAAACGAGCAAGGCGAGAAGGAAGATGTTGAATTGGATCCGACCCTGGACAACGTTATTGAAAACATTCCTCAATTTCGCTACGAAGTAGAGAATGGCAAGGAGAAGGTCAAGGAGGTTATTCAATATGCCCGCAAACTTGAAGGCACCATACGCCAGACAGGAGTACACGCCTGTGCGATGATAATCAGCCGCGGCGACCTCACAAGCTATATCCCTATATGCGTGGCGAAGGATAAAGCCACCCAGGAAGATGTATGGGTGAGTCAGTACGAAGGTTCTCTCATAGAATCAGTAGGCATGCTGAAGATGGACTTCCTCGGTCTCAGTACCCTCTCCATACTTAAAGAGTGTCAAAGCCTTATAAAAAAGAGCCACGGAATAGACCTTGACCTCGAGGCTATTGATGTGGAAGACAAGGAAACCCTTGAACTCTACGCCCGTGGAGACACCCAGAGTGTGTTCCAGTTTGAGTCTCCGGGTATGGTACAGTGGCTTCAGAAACTCAAACCCGACAAGTTTGAAGACCTCATTGCAATGAACGCCCTCTATCGTCCGGGCCCTATGCAATACATCCAGAGCTTCGTTAACCGAAAGTTGGGAAGGGAGCGTATCCTCTACGAGATTGAGGGGATGAGAGATATCCTTGAAAATACCTACGGAATTACCGTCTATCAGGAGCAGGTCATGCTTCTCTCCCAGAAACTTGCAGGCTTCACCAAAGGTCAGGCAGACAAACTAAGGAAGGCTATGGGCAAGAAGCAGATAAAAGTGCTGAACGAACTTGAGGACAAGTTTATACACGGCTGTCTCGAGAGAGGTCACAACGAGAAAATCGTACGTAAAATCTGGACAGATTGGAAAGAGTTTGCAAAATACGCATTCAACAAGTCGCACTCCACCTGCTATGCCTGGGTAAGTTTCCAGACTGCATACGTTAAGGCACATTATCCTGCCGAATTCCAGGCAGCCAACCTTACCTGTAACATAGGCAAACAGGATGAAATCAAGAAAATACTTGACGACTGCAGAGCCCACAATATAAAAGTTCTCAATCCTGATGTCAATGAATCCTACAACGAATTCGCAGTCAACAAGAAAGGAGAAATCCGTTTCGGACTCGGAGCAATCAAAGGTTTTGGTTCAAATGTCGTTAAAGCCATAATTGCAAGCAGGGAGAAAGACGGACCATTCAAAGACATATTCGATTTTGTCGAGAGGCTCTCAGACTGTCTCAACGCGAAATCTCTCGAGTGTCTCGTGTATAGCGGCGCATTGGATAGCCTTGGGGTAAAGAGAATCCAATACCAGAGCCCGAGCGGCAAAGCCACCTTCATTGAGGAACTCGTCAACTATGCCGACTCCTACAAGAAATCCATGTCCGATTCAGACAATTCTCTGTTCGGTGAAGATGTGTCATCATTTAGGCCTGAACGTCCCGTAATTCCTGCCTTCAATGAAGATATGAGTAGTGACGAGCAACTTAGACTCGAATTGCTCGGAAAGGAAAGATCCCTTGTAGGTATGTATCTCAGCGAGCATCCTTTGAAGAAATATGCTCTTGAGATGAAGATACTGTCAACTGCTTCTTTGAATAAAATTCCGGAATTGCTGGAAGAGGCAAGAGAGAAACAAAAAGGCAGAAAGATCACTCTCACCGGCTATATCACATCCACCGAAAGAAAAGTCGGCAAGAAAGGAGTATATGCAACTACAGTTCTTGAGGATCTTGAAGGAAACTGGAATATGTCACTTTTCGGCAAGAGTCTTGAGCAACTCGGGCACCTCTTAAAACCTCACACAGCCATAATAGTTGAAGGTGAGATTGTGCCGAAATACAAAAAACTGCCAGAAGATCCAAAGGAGGCTGAGAAAGTCAAGGCCGAGCCGAACGACTACACGATTAACGTCAATCAACTCTTCTACCTCGATAAAGCCTTGAACTCGAGGAGCAAGGGAGTGAACGCATTCATCAATATCGAGAAACTGGATGTCGCTCTTGTAGATTCCATAAAGAAAGTCCTTCGCTCCCACAAAGGCAACAAGCCATTCAGCCTCACCGTCTATGACCCAAAGACGAAATACGATGTAACATTCCACTCTAAGAAGTACGATGTGAGCATTACCACCGACCTTGGCAATGCACTGTCCGGGTTGGGACTGCAGTATAAAGTGGAGCTTTAGAACTCTCTTAGACATCAAAAAAAAGACGACCATAATTGTGGCCGTCTTTCTTTTTGATGTATGACTTTTTATTCTGCCTTGCGGGCTGTGTACATAATCTTGAGGGCAGAGCAACGACGAAGCTCCTGCTTAACGTCGGTGATAATACCCATTCTTACGTCTTCATCAGCCTTGATGGAAACAGTCATAAATTGTCTGTCTGATTCGCTCATTGCATCGCGTTCTGCGGCAATGAAGTCACGGATATCGTCAACAGTCTTGAAAGAGTCATTAAGCTGGATACGTGCATCGGTACCATACTGAGCCTGAAGCTGAAGTGTAGGAGGACCGATGTTGATGTATGAAGCGAGGTCCTTTCTTTCCAACTTTGCAATCTCAGAAGCCTCTGGGAGTTTCACAATAACCTTGTTCTCTGTGGTACGCATACTTGTTGTTACCATGAAGAAGAACAAAAGCATGAAGACGATGTCAGGGAGAGACGATGTGCTGATAGCAGGCATCGATTTCTTATCACTTCTTCCGAATTTTGCCATTATTGTTGTCTCCTATCTTTTAGAGCCTCCAACATCCTTAGGCTCAGCCTCTGAAATGTTCTGAGGCACCGCCTTTCTGACAATCTGCTGCTTCTCTTCAGGAAGGCTTGCGTAAACCTTTCCATAGTGAGCCATTGCGAATTCGTCACGGATTTCGTTAACAGCCTTCACAAGTTCGTTCTGAACCTGGATATAAGCCTTGTAACTAGTTCCCTTGTCGTTCTGAAGAGAGATAACTCCCTTAGAAACCATACATTTGCCGAATCCTTCGATGTCAATTTCCTGCTTTTCAGGAAGGGATGGGTTGTCGGTTGGGTTAGTAAGGAATTCCTTAATCTTGTCTTTCAAGAATCTTACATCTGTTGGCTCGTTACCCGCAAACAATAAGTCCTGAGAGTTAATCTTGACCGTAATGATGTTACGGCGATTGACTTTCTGGTCTTCCACTTTCTGATTCTTGTCAGGCATAGGAGGAAGCCTACGCTGAAGACCAGAGTCCTGATTCATAGTACTGGTCATCAGAAAGTACAACAACAGAAGGAATGCGATATCCGCTGTTGATGATGAGTTGATTTCCGGTGTTTTTCTTGCCATGATGGAAGATTATTTACTGCGCACTGAGTTTACTACGGCTGCAATTATGATAGATACAACTGAAACCGCAAGAGTAAAGTACGTAATGTTAAGGATAGTATCCGTTAATTTAAGTGTTGCGTCTGTAGGCTGAGCTCCAACGATGTGAACCGGGTCACCTGAGGCGAGCAAATATGCGCCGCCCACGATAACTGCGAGAGCCACGAGACCGATAGCGAGAGTTACAAGCGTCTTCTTAGCATTGTTCTTAAGGCTTGAGAAGAGCGAGAATCCGATAGCGGCAACTGCTCCAACAATTACAAGTGCATAAGCCCAGTAAAGCATCACGTCTACAAACGGATCCTTAAACTTGCAAGCAAATGCTGCAATTGTAAGGATGACGCTGAGTACGAGAAGTACAAAGCAAATGATTTTTGTAACTTTATTCATTGTTCAGATTGTTCTTAGGAAATTATTTCTCAACGGCTTTAGCCTCTGAGCTCTGATACTTTGCAACGATGTCAATGAGTGAAATTGACGCATTCTCCATATCGATTGAAAGAGCATCGATTCTTGAAAGAATGTAGTTGTAGAAGAGCTGGAGGATAATTGCAACGATAAGACCACCGACAGTTGTAATGAGGGCGACCTTCATACCACCTGCAACGACGTTTGGAGAAATATCACCGGCAGCCTGGATAGCATCGAATGCCTGGATCATACCGATAACTGTTCCCAAGAATCCGAGAGAAGGAGCGATAGCGATGAAAAGACCAATCCAAGAAAGACCGTTCTCCATCTTGCTCATCTCAACTGATCCGTATGAAACGATAGATTTTTCAACATTTTCAATTCCCTGGTCGTAACGGATGAAGCCCTGAGTGAAGATAGAGGCAACCGGACCCTTTGTGTTTTTGCAAAGTTCCTTGGCAGCTTCTACACCACCTTCAGCAAGAGCAGCCTCAATGCCTTCGAGGAGCTTCTTGGTGTTAGTCTTTGCAAAGCCGAGGTAAAGAATACGCTCGATAGCGATTGCAAGACCAAGAACGAGACAGAGGATGACTGAAGACATAAAGCCTGCGCCACCTTCGATAAACTTAGTCTTAAGTGCCTGATGAAGAGGAACTTCCTCAAGACCTGCGGTCATTTCTGCCAATGATGCAGGAGCGGCAGCCTGCTCTGTCTGCTCTGTTGCAGCAGGTTCAGCAGCAGCTTCGTCCTGAGCGGAAACGGTTACAGTTGCAATGCTCAAAAGAGCTGCAGCTGCCAGAAACATGAAAAATTTTTTCATAACTGTTTAATTGTTTGTTTTATTGGTAAATAGTTTGTTCTGTTTTATAAAATCGTTGCAAGATAGCAATTTTTTTTCAATTACACCACAAAATATTACGATAATTCGCCCCTTAATGATTTTGCCATCGCTTTCGTGACCATATCATTGTCTTCATAAAGACCCATAAGGTAGAAAAGTTTCGCCAAAGTGGCCTCCGTGGTGGTGTCTCCCGCCGAAACGACTCCCGAAGCAAGAAGTAGCCTTCCTCCCTCATAGATATTCATATCCACGCTGCCGCCCAGGCACTGTGTCTTATTGACGATAATCTTGCCTTTTGCTATGGCCTCCTGCACGAGAGATATGAACCAGCCCTTGCTCGGAGCATTCCCGCTACCGTATGTTTCAATGATTACAGCCCTGCAGCCTTCAGCCAGAAGGACGTTTCTCGCCACGCTTTCGGTGATGGCGGGATGGATTTTCAATATGCTCACGCGGGTATCGAGTTTCGTTGAAACCTCAAGCCCATAACCCCAGTCATAAACGGAATGTATGGCAGGATGATTATACCTTATTTTGACTCCTGCAGTGGCAAGAGGTGGATAGTTGTAAGATCGGAATGCGCTGAATTCTTCTGCATTTATTTTTGTCGCACGATTTGCCCTAACGAGAGTCCCTGCAAAGAAAATACTCACCTCAGGCACTATTGAATGGCCATTTTCATCATGGGCTGAAGCAATCTCTATTGCCGAAATAAGGTTTTCCCTGCCGTCTGTCCTCGGAACACCAATCGGCAGCTGGCTTCCGGTAAATACCACGGCCTTGGACAAGTTTTCAAGCATGAAACTTACGGCAGAGGCGGTGTATGCCATAGTGTCGGTGCCGTGAAGTATCACAAAACCGTCATACTTGTCGTAATTTTCCTTAATCAATTCCACGAGGCTCACCCACAAACCGGTCTCCACATCAGAGGAGTCAATGAGGGGATTGTAGGAATGAACATCTATCTTGCAGGCAAATTTAAGGATTTCGGGCACCTCCGACAGAATCTGGGAGAAGTCAAAAGGCTTCAAGGCACCATCCGCAGGATCCACCTTCATTCCTATTGTACCACCTGTGTATATGAGCAGTAGCGATGAGAGATTCTTTATCATATTCCAAAGAATTTTTCGGCAGTTGATGTTGTCTCGGAGGC
>JABUTT010000150.1 GCA_021443515.1 Bacteroidales bacterium | reverse complement strand
ATGGCGGGATGCGTATGCAGCCAGATACCTTTGTTTGAAGCGTCCGTAAGAAAAAACCATCCTGTGGTTAAGTCCTGGGTGCTTCTCGGGGTGACTCTCATACTCGAGGTACTGCTTTGTGGCTATGTTCACAATATGTTGCGCAGCCTTATTCTCGACTCCAACATCAGTTTCAGCCTTGACGCGATGGGACGTCCGACCGTATTTTACGGCTTTGCAACGCTTACTCTTCTCATGCTCTTTTACATCATCTTCCGTATTCTTGCCATTGCAAGGGTGCCGATGATGGTTCTTTTTGGAATGAAAGGGGATGTGAGGTCGCTGAAATCTCTGTTCATTTTTGCCGTCATTTCTGCAATTTACCTTACTGCAGCCCAGTCTTTGTTCGGAAAAGAGAAGGAGGAAAGTCGCCTTGCAGTGTGGTCGAACATGCTTTCAATCGACAGGAACCTAAAGATGGAGATAATGCTCCACAATGTTGAGGACAGAATTGCTTCGGATGAGATTCTCGAGAACCTGATAAAGATAGATGGGAGCGACAACCTCATTAGGACATATCTTCTCGAGCATTATTTTGTTGGTATTCAGGACCCATATCTGTTTATGGTTCATTCCAGCACCACATCTCCCGAGAAAATCAGTGAATTTTTCAACTCCAATGCCCATTTCTACACGCCTATTGTCCCCGGGAGCAGGGTTATGTTCCTCAATAACGGAGTTGACATAGGCAGTTATGCGGCGGCTTTTTCCTATCATATCGACCAGGGCCGAAGGGCTTGGTTGCTGCTCGAATTTCGCCAGAGAAAGAGTTATGAGGAAAGTGTTTATCCGAAACTTCTTTCAGGCTCGACCATATCCGATAGAATCTCCCTTCCTCCACAATACTCTTACGCACGTTACATCGACAATCGTCTGGTGGATTCGGGAGGTCTTTTCGCTTATCCGACTTACGTTACCCCTTCCACCAATCCTTTCAAGGACAATGGTCACATAATAGCCCACAATGGTTATATCCATCATCGTCATTACACCGGAGATCCTGGAGAGGTGGTGATAATATCGAGGGTGCAGAGGAGACTTTTTACCTTCACTCTTGACTTTATCTATGCCTTCCTCGTGCTGATGTCAATCTGTCTGGTATTCAGGATAGAGCCGTCCAGGAGCAGGACAAGAATCCGCAAGGTGTATTTCCGAAAGAGAATAAACTTCCTGATAGTTTCCTTCCTGCTGCTTGGTCTCGTGGTTATGAGTGTGGTGAGTGTGAACTTCGTGTATAACCGCAACGAGAAGAACCTCAATACCCTGATGAGTGACAAAATTACCACAATCAGGTCTATTCTTGAAGCGAGAGTATATAATTTTGACACAAAGAGAATATTTCAGGACGCTTTATTCAGGGAGAATTTCGCCGAAATCGCAAGCAATGCGAGGACTGACCTTTCTCTCTATTCTCCTTCGGGACGCATCTTCCTTTCTACGAACCAGCAGGTGTTCGAGGAGATGATAATACCTTCGAGAATAAATCCTGTCGCTTTCAATCAAATCATAAACCACCACCAGAGATACTACATTTCTGTCGATAGGGTAAGGGGTGAAAAATTTTACTCTCTCTATTCTCCTGTGCATAACGGCAAGGGTGAAATACTTGCAATAGTGTCCGCTCCATACAAGTCGGAGGCCTATTCGTTCATGGAAGACGCCTTTTCTCATGCAGCAGCCATAATAAGCCTTTTCGTTATCCTCATAGGTTTGTCAATTTTTGTAAGTCGCAATACTGTGCGCGCCCTCTTCCGTCCTCTGGTCATAATGGGACTTCGAATGACACGTTCCAAGAATGAGGGCCTGAAGGAGATTGTATATGAAAGGGACGATGAGATAAAGACCATAGTGGATTCCTACAACCTCATGGTCAGGGAACTTGAAAAGAGTTCGAAAATCCTTGCCGAAAGTGAAAGAAACAAGGCGTGGAGTGAAATGGCGCGTCAGGTAGCCCATGAAATCAAGAACCCTCTTACTCCTATAAAACTCGAAATTCAGAGGCTTATGAGGGCTAAGGCAAGGGGAAATGACTCTTGGCAGGAAAAGTTCACTCCGGCCATGGAGGTTGTGCTCGAACATATCGACCGCCTTGCTGATTCGGCCAACGAGTTCTCTACTTTCGCAAAACTCTACACTCAGGAAAGCACAGGTTTTGACCTCGACCTTGAAATTACAAAACTGATTATGCTTTATGACAACCGTGTCGGAGTCAAGGTGGAATATCTCGGAATGAAAGACACCTGGATAGTTGCGCCTCATCCTCAGATAGTGCGTGTCTGCATCAATCTTCTCAACAATGCGGTTCAGGCAGTCGAAGAGGACCAGGCGGCAAAGGGAACCGCTTCGGGAAAGGTATATGTGAGCCTTCGCAAGAGCGCGACTATGGATAACGCCGTGGATATCGTTTTCGACGACAATGGTTCGGGCGTAAGCGAAGAGAATGTAGGTCGTCTTTTCACTCCAAACTTCACCACAAAATCTTCCGGAACGGGACTTGGACTTGCAATCTGCCACTCCATTATCACAACTTGCGGCGGAACCATCGCCTATTCACGCAGTTCGCTTCTTTCCGGAGCCTGCTTTATGGTAACTCTTCCGGTAAATAAGGAATAGATGATGTTTTGATTTTTTTGTACATTTGTAGATTATGAACAAAAAATTATTGATAATCGGCATAATAGTCATCTGCGTACTCGCTGCGGCCGTTGGTGTGGCTATATGGTTCCTCTATGGAAACAAGGCTGTGTTTGAAGACCAGAAACTCGAATCCATACTCAAGAATGAATCGAAATACTCTTTGGTGGCAGCAGTTCCATCTGATGCTGTGGCTGTGGCTCGTTTCGACCATTTCCAGACTTTGATGGATGTAATAGGCTCTCCTGCCTATGCTTGTCTCAAACAAACCAAGTATATAGGCAATTTCTATAGTTTTTGTTCATCCCAAATAGAGGGTTGCGCAGACAATCAGGTCGTGGTAAGTTTTCACTACGGCACCTATATAACCCCTCTCCTCATTGTGGATGCAGGTAGGGCGACAGATGTAGTTTCGGAAGATGCCCAGGCCCTTATTTCTGCGGCAAAACGCTACGGACTCTATGCCGAGTTCTACAACTGCGACAACAAATGTTCAAAGGAACTCCTCATCTCAAAGCGCTCTATCGTCTTGATTTCCCCTCAGGACAATATTATAGATGCTGCCATTCGTCACATCATAGTGGGCGAAAGTGTGGCTTCCCACGATGGCTTTCTCCAGCTTGCATCGCTCAACAACAAGGAAAACTGGATATTCATCCAGAATGGAGCATTCGGAAAAATCTTGAAAAATGTTCTTCCAAAGGACTACAATAGCGAAATAGAATTTTTCAAGAAAGCCGCTTCCTGGACCTGCTTCTCGCTTGCCTCAAACAATGGCAATATAGCCGTCCTCGGGGGAGGAATGTCTTTCGCCAAGGGCAACAACACCGAGTATTTTGACATATTCGACAAGATTACGCCTTCTTCTAATGTAAAGGCACTTGATGCCATTCCTGCAAATGCGACTTTCGCTTACGGCATTGCGGTCAAGGATTTTAAGGATTATGACAGGGAATATACGGACTGGATTGACTATAAAGGCCGCTTCAAACAACTTTCGGATGCCAGGAACGCCTTCAAGTCAAATGTGGGAAGAGATTATTCCTTTGTGGCTGATGCCCTCGGCCTGAATGAGGTGGCATACGCCCAGACAGCTTCGGCGAAGGTCATAGTCTATCCGGTGGGCAAGGCAGATTCAAAGTTGCTGAATCAGAATCCTATAAAGGAAGGCGAAATCTACTCTTTCCCGCTTGCGCATATCGGCAGATGTGTCTTTGGACGCGGCTTCAACCTTGCTCCAAGACCTAATGAGAAGGTGATTTCCGCAGGAGAAACCCATTTTGCCTATATTCACGGCTGTCTCATAGTTTCAGACCAGAAGAACCTTACGTCTTATCTTTCTGCCCTGAAGGATAACGGCTCCCTTGCAGGCAATCTTGCCGCTGCATCCGATATGCACAACCTTCATTATTGGGCCTACAGAAGCCCTAAGGCAGTTGAATCAGTGGTTATTTATGACACAAAGACAGGCGACAATCTTGTGGGACAATATACTAATACTGCCAATCAGCCTGTTCAAAACAAGCCTTTGCGAAAGAAAAAGACTGATCAGGGCAAGGTAGAGGTCGGTAAAGGACCTTGGCAGGTCAAGAATTGCGGTACAGGAAAGCAGAATACCCTTTCACAAGATGCCCAAACCTTCGAAATCAGCCTTACGGACGAAGGTGGAAATGTTCTTTGGACAGCGCCGCTTCCGGGAGCAATTGCCGGCAGGGTTTGCGAGATAGACTATTTCAAGAACGGAAAAATCCAGTTCCTATTCTGCATCGGCAGCACGCTTTACCTCTATGACCGTCTCGGCCGTCCGGTTGAGGACTTCCCTGTGGAACTTGGGGCGAATGTGGTTCTCGGTCCGGATGTCTATGATTTTAACAAAAATAGAAAATACCACATCCTTGTGCTTCTTGAGGACGGCTCTATACAAATGTTCAACCTCAAGGGCGAGAAACCTGCAAAGTGGAAAGGCATTGCAGTCCCGGGAGAGACTATATCCGGTCTTCCTTCCGAGAGCACAACTAACGGAAAGACGATATGGACAGTTCCTTTCTTTTCCGGCAATACTGCAAAATTCACTTTCTATGGAGACCCTGTGGAGGCACAATAAATAAAAAGAAGATGAGTACAAAGTTTGATTCCAAATATCTCCGTATGGCCTTGATATGGGCGGAGAATTCCTACTGCAAACGCCGTAAGGTGGGGGCCTTGATAGTCAAGGACAATATGATAATATCGGATGGCTACAACGGCACGCCTGCGGGGTTCGAGAATGTATGCGAAGACGAAAACGGTGTCACAAAGCCATACGTCCTCCATGCCGAGGCAAATGCAATAACCAAGATAGCCAAGAGTGGCAACAATGCCCTCGGTTCCACTCTTTACGTGACAGCCTCGCCTTGTATCGAATGTTCAAAACTCATAATCCAGGCAGGTATAAAGAGGGTTGTGTATATGGATGAATACCGTCTTGACGATGGCGTAAAGGTGCTGCGCAGGGCTGGTGTGGAAGTTGAACGAATGGATAATCCCCAGGCGCAAGATGAGTAAGAGCAACAGAAATTTCTTTATAGCGGTCATTCTCAGTTTCTTCGTGGGAGTGCTTTTGACCCTCGTCTTGACCAACGGCAAGATTCGCAGGGCAAAGATTGAAGCCTATACGGCTGTGGCTCACTGGCCCAAACTCAATCTTATAATGAATCAGATTTCCGCAAACTATGTGGATACAATAAATGTGGAATCGCTTACCGATGTGGCTGCAAATGCAGTGTTCAAGGCCTTGGATCCACATTCCATGTATATGCCGCCGGAGGAGAAGAAGTCCTCTGATGAGTCCCTTGCTGCTAATTTTGAGGGCATAGGTATCACATTCAATGTCCCTGAGGACACAGCAGTCGTGATCAGCGTCATTCCCGGAGGTCCGTCTTCGAAAGTCGGTCTTCTCCCAGGGGACAAACTCATAAAGGCCGATTCCGTTGTCGTTGCCGGTGTGAAGATGCCACAGGATGATATGGTCCGCCATTTCAAAGGCCCGAAGGACTCAAAGGTCAAAATGACTGTTCTTCGTGGCGACGAGACAATCGTCTTCGACATCATTCGTGACAAAATTCCTATGAACTCGATAGATGCCGCCTTCGTGATAAACGGCACCTCGACAGGTTATATGCGTCTTTCTAAATTCAGCGAGTCATCCTACAGGGAGTTCATAAAGTCTCTTGCCATTCTCGAGGAGAAGGGCATCACCGACCTCATCTTCGACCTTCGCGACAACACAGGAGGCTATTTCGAGCAGGCAGTGCTTCTCGCAAACGAGTTCCTCGCTCAGGGCGATACCATAGTATATTTGAAAGGCCTCCATCGTGATTTGAAGATATATCAGGCTAATGGTAAAGGTCTGGCGCTCTCTTTGGGAGACAAACCATTGGGTCTCAAGGTGCTTGTGAATGAATATTCGGCTTCATCTTCCGAGATATTCGCAGGAGCCATTCAGGACAATCACAGGGGAGAAATCATAGGCAGAAGGACTTTCGGAAAGGGTCTTGTGCAGGAGTCCATCCCATTCTCAGACGGCTCCGGCATTCGTCTGACCGTATCCCGCTACTACACACCTTCGGGAAGATGCATCCAGAAGCCTTACGACAAATATGAAACCGACATATATTCACGCTATATTCACGGAGAGATGGTTTCGCGCGATTCTGTGAAGGTTGATGAAGGCGGTATCATGCCTGACGTGTTTGTGGGAATCGACACGACCCGTGCCAACGACTTCCACATTGCAGTAAACAAGAAGTCTGTTATTATGCGTTTCTCCAACAGTCTTTTCCAGCGCGACAAGGAGAAGATACTCGCAATCAAGAGTTTCTCGGATGCCGAGAAATATATTTCTTCAATAAATATCGAGAATCAGTTCGTGGAATATGCCGTAAAGAGCGGAGTTCCTCGTCCTACGCCTCAGGAGTGGAATGAGGCTAAGGACTACATTCTGCCTCATATTGAAGGTCTTGTGCTGAGATATTCTCCTCTTGGCGAAGAAGCTTATTATCAATATGTTATCCCTATGGATGACACTATTCAGGAGGCTTTGAAACGATTTACCAAATAAAAACACTATATTTGCAACCCAAAATTTTTTAATAAACAAACGATTATGAAAAAAATTATCCTCGCAATTGCCCTTATGGGAGTTGCTCTCAGTGCAAGCGCACAGAAAAAAGGTGAAATGTATGTCGGTGGTATCATCGGTTTGACCGGTAGCACTGAAACAATGAAAGCTTCTTATGGTTCAGAATCAATGTCTCAATCTGCTCCGGGAACACTCACTTTCTCCATCGCTCCCGAATTTGGCTATTTCGTGGCAGACAACATCAAAGTAGGTGTGACTGCAGGCTACAATCTCCAATCTTCTGCTTATGACAAAGAAGATGGCAAGTGGCTTAGAAGCAATGTTTCAGTCGGATATGTAGGACCTACTTTCGCTTACTATATTCCACTCGTTACCAACCTCTACTATGCTCCTGAAATTCAGGCTGCTATTGCATTTGGTAGTTCTGCTGCTATCGGAGAGAAAATTGGTGTAGTCGGTTTCATCGGTGATCTCAAACTTGCCGCATTCGAGTACAGACCTGTTTCCCATTTCGCTTTCAGCCTTTCGCTCATCAGCCTCAATGTTAAGACTGTGACAGGTAAGAGCAAGGAAGAAAAAGATCTTAAAATTAATGACACCGTATTCAGTTACAACATTGGTCTCAACCCAACTATCGGTGTAAGATACTATTTTTAGTCTATTTTTATAAGCAAATGAATAAGGCTTGACTTGACGGTCAGGCCTTTTTTATTTGTTGTCTGTACTGGGCAGTCGGAGATAAACCAAAGGGAAGCCGTTGAACACTTTTTACATCTCGTGCCACTTGATATTTTTGTCACGCAGGAACCAGGTGAGTTGTCTTTTGATGTAGCGGCGGGTGTTACGTTGAATGAGGTTTACGGCACGGTCTATACCTGTTAGCCCAGTTTCGTTGAGAGGGTCTGGAACACCATCGAAGTAGTCAAAGAGTTCTTTGTAGCCGACACTTTGCAGGGCGGGAAGGTCTTTGTGGGGATGAAGCCGCCTCGCCTCTTTCTCCAAACCTTGTTCCATCATATCGAGCACTCTGAGGTCAGCCCTGCGATAGAGTTCTTCACGAGGGCGGATGAGGCCTATTTTCTCGATATCATAGTCTCGTTTGATTGAAGGCGATGTTTTGAACGATGAGAATTTCCTGCCGGTCTGCAAGCAAACCTCCAGAGCTCTCACAACTCTCTGCCCGTTGGCTATGTCGATAGTCTCGTAACTTTCCGGGTCAAGTAGTTTGAGCTCGCATCGTAGAGCTTCCACACCCTCGTTCTTGAGACGTTCTGTGAGGGTTTTTCGAAGTTCCGGGTCGGCTTCGGGAAAATCGTCAAGTCCATTTTCAAATGCCTGAATGAAGAAACCCGAGCCTCCTGTCATAATGAGCGTGTCGTGACCTTCGGAGAAGAGTTTATCCACCAAGGCTCCTGCTTCGACTGCGTAGCGTCCGGCACTATAGGCTTCGAATATGCTGTGGTCTTGAATGAAATAATGCTTTACGGCGGCGAGTTGCTCCGGAGAAGGAACGGCAGTCCCTATCGTCATTTCACGATAAATCTGGCGAGAGTCGCAGGAAATGATGGGGGAGGAGTGTGAAAGAGCAAGGTCAATGCAATAGTCGGTCTTGCCAACTGCGGTCGGCCCAACTACCAGAATCAGTTTTTTAGAAGCCAATGTTAAATGTAGTCAACTTCGTCCTCATCCACGACATCTTCCTCTTCGGCAAAAATCTCATCTTCCTCATTGTCTTCATCGTCGTCCTGGATATCGTCATCCTCTACAGGTATTCTTTCCTTCTGAGGAAGGTCTTCGAATGCGACATAGCCGTTAATGAAGTCGATAGGGTTAGGGCCTTTCTGTTCTACGAGTGCAGGGAACGAAGATATGCCTTGAACTTCGTTGTCTTGAACCTCACCCTCGTATGAAATCAGGACGCTGAGTTTATTGGTGGTGTCGTAGAAATAAACGAATTCGGTTTCGCCGGCTTTCACGAGTTTCCCTGCAGTGATGTTGTCTGTTGTGCCGAATCCGAGATCCACGGTGCTGTAGCGGTGGAGGGCTGTCCCCAGGTCATCCACAGACTTGTAAAGCACAATCTGGTCGTATGGGAATTCCATATCACCTGTCATCTTTTTGCTGAAGGTGTAGAGAGTGGTGGTAGGGCGGAGAAGATAGACTCTTGAGAAGCCCTTGATGTTTGGAAGATGTACGCGAAAGCGGTAAAGCATAGGTTGTTTTGGGTTTTGCAGCACAAATATACTCATTTTTTGCTACAATTTGCTAAATTTGTACTAATTGTCACGTATGGACGACTACAAATCAATTCAAAGCACTTCGGAGGGCCTTTACAAGGAAAGCGGGAGTCGTTTTATCTCCCTTGCCTTTCCTGTCGAAACGGCTGAGGAGGTAAAGGCGATTCTCACTAAACTACGTGCCGAATATCACGATGCGCGCCACGTGTGCTTTGCCTACAGGATAGGAGCTGACGGTAGCGAATGGCGTAGCAGCGACGACGGGGAGCCGAGCGGAACGGCGGGCAGGCAAATCCTTGGTCAGATTGATTCTGCGGGTCTGAGCGATGTTCTCGTGGTTGTGGTCCGTTATTTCGGTGGCATTCTTTTGGGGGTGCCGGGACTCATCCGTGCCTATAAAACATCCTCTTCAGATGCGTTGGGAAATGCCGTTGTCGTGCCCAAAGTATCGAGAAAAAATGTTACTTTTGTATTTGATTATCTCCAGATGAATCAAGTGATGTCCATTCTCAAAGATTCAGATGTAAAGATAATTGCCCGTGAACAGAACCTTTCCTGCACTTATACGGTGTCGGTGAGGGCCTCTGAGGTTGAGGATTTCAAGGGCAAAATAAGTAAATATGTCATAGAAATTATTTAAGACGAAAATGAAAGCTTATAACTTCAACGCAGGCCCCTGCGTACTGCCAAAAGAGGCAATCGAATCAACAATAGAGGCCATTCGTAATTTTGATGGAACAGGTATAGGCCTGCTCGAAATATCTCACCGTACAGCAGGTTGGGAGCGTATTATGGCTGAGACACGCCAACTCTGGAGAGACCTTCTCAACATTCCTGACGAGTATGAGGTTCTCTTCCTCGCAGGCGGAGCAAGCACCCAGTTCTTTATGGTTCCTGCAAACATCCTTGCAAAGAAGGCAGCCTATCTCCAGACCGGTGTTTGGGCAAAGAAAGCTGCCAAAGAGGCAAAACTCTTCGGTGAGGTGGATGTGGTGGCATCTTCAGAAGACAAGATATATTCTTATATTCCAAAGAATTACACCATTCCAGCCGATGCGGACTATTTCCATATTACGACCAACAACACAATCTACGGAACCGAAATCAAGTATGATATGGACTGCCCTGTGAATCTCGTGGCAGATATGTCATCTGACATACTCAGTCGTCCCGTAGATGTTAAAAAATATGCCATTATCTATGGTGGAGCACAGAAAAATGTGGGCCCTGCAGGCGTGACCTTCGTCATTATTCGCAAGGACATCCTTGGTAAGATTGGAAGCCGTCAGTATATGAATCCGCTTCCTACCATGGTTGATTATCGCACCCACGCAGTTGATGATCCTAAGAATATATCAATGTTCAACACCCCTCCTGTGTCTGCGATTTTCGTAATGCACGAAACTCTCAAGTGGCTCAAGGACACCATTGGCGGAGTCGAGAAGATTCACGAAATCAATGTGAAGAAATCCCAACTTCTCTACAATGAAATTGATCGTAACTCTCTGTTTGTGGGTACTGCAGCCAAGGAAGACCGCTCGATTATGAATCACTGCTGGGTTATGGCTCCGGGCAAGGAAGACCTTCAGGACGAGTTTATGGCATTTGCAAAGGCTCGAGGTATGGTTGGAATCAAAGGTCACCGCAGCGTAGGCGGTTTCAGGGCTTCACTCTACAATGCCTGCCCTGTTGAGGCAGTCGAGGCTCTCGTTAAGTGTATGCAGGAATTCGAAGAACTTCACAAATAAATTATGAAAGCGCTTATTGCAACCCAAAAACCTTTTGCGGCAGTTGCTGTTGAAGGTATCAAGAAGATTTTTGCTGAGGCCGGCTATGAAGTGGCTGTTCTCGAGAAATATGAAACAGAAGCCGAGTTTTGCGAGGCTGTAAAGGATGTCGATGCTGTCATTGTACGTTCAGACAAGGTCACAAAGGCTGTCGTCGCTGCTGCAAAGAACCTTAAAATAGTAGTTCGTGCAGGTGCGGGTTACGACAATCTTGACCTCGAGGCTCTCAAGGCAGCGGGCGTTATAGCAATGAACACCCCCGGTCAGAACGCAAATGCCGTGGCAGAACTTGCCATCGCGATGATGATATACATCTCAAGAGGCTGTTTCACTCCTGCCACAGGCTGCGAAATTATGGGCAAGACTCTCGGTATTCAGGCTTATGGAAATGTGGGCAAGAGAGTCGCAGACAAGGCTAAGGCTCTCGGAATGAAGGTTATAGCCTTTGATCCGTTTGTCCCCGCTGAGGCTATTCAGGCTGATGGCGTAGCTGTGGCAAAGGATCTTGACGAACTCTATTCAAAGTCAGACTTCCTTTCTCTTCACATCCCTGCAATTCCTGCAACCATAGGCTCAATCGGAGCAAATCTGCTCTCAAAAATGCCTAAGGGCGCTTGTCTTGTGAACACTGCCCGTCAGGAAGTCATCAACGAGCCTGAACTTGCAAATATACTTGCCGAGCGTACCGACTTGAAATACATCACCGATGTAGCTCCAGCAAACATTGAGGAGATTAAGGCAATAGCAGGCACACGCTTCTTTGCCACTCCTAAGAAAATGGGAGCGCAGACAGCCGAGGCAAACATAAATGCAGGTCTTGCCGCAGCTCGTCAGATTGTGGCCTTCTTCGAGGAGGGCTGCACCCGATTTGCACTTAACAAATAAACCGCTTATATATGGTAAAGGTCAAACCTTTTGCGGCGCTCAGACCGCCTAAAGCCTTGGTTGAAGAAGTTGAGGCCCGTCCGTACGACGTGCTTTCAAGCGTTGAGGCTAAGGCAGAAGCAGGACAGAAGAGCCTGCTCCACATCACAAAGCCGGAAATAGATTTCTCTCCTATAGCCGATGAACATGCTCCTGAGGTCTATGACAAGGCAGTCGAGAACTTCCGCCTCTGGCAGGAGAAAGGTTGGCTCGTAAGGGATGAAAAGCCTTGTTATTATCTCTATGCTCAGACTATGGGCGGCAGAACGCAATACGGTATCACTCTTTGCGCCCATACCGATGACTATGCCAACGGAATCATAAAGAAACACGAACTCACGCGCAAGGAGAAAGAAGACGACAGGATGAAGCACGTACTCATCCAAAGGGCCAACATCGAGCCTGTGTTCTTCGCTTTTGAGGACAATGCTTCGCTCTCAGCCATCATATCGGATGTCGCCGCTCGTGAGCCTGAATATGATTTTGTGGCACCGCAGGATGGCTTTGGCCATAAATTTTGGGTAATCGACGATGATGCTCTCATTGCCCGCATCACAAAGATTTTTGAGACTGAGGTTCCTGCCTTCTATGTGGCTGATGGTCATCATAGAACAGCGGCTGCGGCACGTGTTGGCGCACATCTCCGTGAGCAGGAGACCGGCGGTCAATGCGGCAAGGGTGCCAAATGCGGCGATGAAGACGTTTGTGCAGGCGAGCCGGAATATAACTATTTTATGGCAGTTTGCTTCCCTGCAAGCGAACTCAAGATTATTGACTACAACCGTGTCGTAAAAGACCTTAACGGCCTGTCAAAAGAACAATTTCTCAAGGCTTTGGAGAATGATTTCGAGGTTAAGGTTATTGAGAATGCCTGTGCTCCGGAAGGAGATTACAGAGCCCCTGGCGCCTTGCACTCTTTTAGCTGCTATGTAGATGGCAAGTGGTATTCTATGAAGGCAAAGAGCGGAAGGTATGACGATAATGACCCTATCGGCTGTCTTGATGTGACCATACTTTCAAATCTTGTCCTCGACAGAATTCTTGGAATAAAGGATCTTCGTACCGACAAGAGAATAGATTTTGTCGGCGGCATCCGTGGTCTCGGAGAACTCGAAAAGAGGGTTGACAGCGGAGAAATGGCAGTTGCCTTTGCGATGTATCCTGTAAGCATGAAGCAACTTATAAACATCGCCGACACAGGCAACATTATGCCTCCGAAGACGACTTGGTTCGAGCCGAAACTTCGAAGCGGCCTGGTAATCCACACTTTTTAACACTTATGTCCTTTCAGTCTCTCTATGGCTGAATATATACGATGAACACAGCCCTGTAGGATCTTCCTACGGGGCTTGTTTGGCATTCCCCTGAGACTCTCTTCTTCCTTATTCGGGGGCCTCCCATAGCGTCATTCTGGAAAGTTTGTACTGAAACCTGAACGTTTAAGTCAAACAAATTAGAATTTCCAAAATGAACAAGTCAAAATTCAATCGTGATTGCAATTATCACGACCAGACGCTATATGAACTTAGAGATTACCTCGTTCTGAACGGTGATGTAGAGATTCTGAAAAATGAAACCACCAACTTCATCAAGTTCCTGAAACGCAGATGTTCAGTTTATCCTAATTTTGGAAAGGATGTTCGAAGCTCTCTCAAAGAAACCGACATCCTTTCTTTATTTATTCTCTATCTGCTTTCGATCGTGCCCGAAGGTTCGGTGGAGCAGAATATATCACGTTTCCGCTGCCTGTGCAATGTTTCCACCAACAGGATGGCGAAGGAACTCGATGTCACAAGACAGACCTATTTCAATATGGAGCACGGAAAAACTGTGCTTATGAATACAAATGTCTATAAAACCGCCAGAATCCTGAGCAGTGTATTCTCAAGTGACGATGAAAAATAGTTTTGTTATGTATTTGGCGAGAGGCCCTCCGGCTTCTTAGAAGCCTCCTTTCGGGGAGTACTATTCCGATGCTAAAACTTAGCCAAAATGTAGAGAGGAATGTGGTCTGAAGGGTATTGACCATCGTATTGCCTATTGTCGGCGCAATAATATTGCAAGTCGATGTTGCCGTGAACGTAAATCTGGTCGATCCTCTGAGAAGCCAAGGTCATATTGGCATTGTTCTTCTTGTTGTTGAAGGTTGCAACGGTGCCTCCCTTCTTGCTTGAATCAAGTGCAAGGAAAGCATCCTTGAAATACTCGGCAGTGAATTCCTGGGCGTATTTGTCGGTGCAAAGTCCGTTCATGTCGCCACCCATAATCACAGGCAGTTTTTCGGTGTTGTAAGCCTTTATTTTTGAGAGGATTACGGCTGCGCTATTGTCTCTTGCCTCATCGTTGAGAGCAAGGTGAGTAGCCACGAAGATGAACTTTTTGCCGGTAGCCTTATCGGTGAGCGTGCCCATCATTGCGGTTCTCCAGTAAGCTGTCTCGCCCCATCCGTGAGAAGGTTCGTCAGGTGTTTCGCTGAGCCAGAAATACTTCTCGTTGCTCATGGTGAAACGATTCACGTCATACACGATGCCGAGGCTGTTCACGTTAGGATTGTTGTCCGAAAGTTTCCACCACCTGTACTTTCTCGGGGTCTTTGCCGCAATCGGTGCAGGAATGTATTTGCTTATGGTTGCGCTGTACTCCGCCAGTGCGCATATATCGTAATCAAGGTCTATGAACGCCTGCACGAGATAGTCTTTGCGAAGGCTCCATTTGAATGTGCCGTAACTGCTATCCTCGCTGTTTGTAAGGACATTGAAAGAACCTATCTTCAGTGGCTTCTCAGGGTCAATGTATTCGGGAAGTTTCGGATCGGGCTTCTTTTGTTCCTCAGGCTTATTGCAAGAGACAGCCATCACCGCAATCATCAAAATAC